>JBLHSN010000019.1:0-36296 GCA_047626195.1 Myxococcota bacterium | reverse complement strand
GCACCATCCAGGCCGCACCAGCCCCGACAACCACGGTCAGCAGCGCCATCACCGCCACGGCAGCCAGCCCCACCCACAGCACAGGCAGCCATTTGGCGGGCTCTTGCGGAAGCAAGGTCTGGGGTGCCAAGTAAGTAACTCCAGGAGCTACTTCGCGGTTTTCAAGTAGCGATCCACTGTGGCCCATATTCTCGGAGAGGACCCCGTCTACCTTCTCACTATTGGCCTCGTTCCTAGCAGCAATAGCGGGGACAAAGCGGGTCGCAAACTGCGGCAGACCCTCGCCCCGCAACTTTCGAGCCACCGATGCCATACGCCGGCTCGCTTCCACGGCACTGGGCCGGTCCGTTGGGTTCGCTGCGAGACACGAACGCAACAATACGATGGCCTCTTCGACGGCTTCATCAGGTCCATTGAGCCAAGGTCGAATGTCAATGAGCGCTTCTTCGATGAAGGGGTTGTGGCGGTCTGGGAGAACAGGCGTCCGGCCTAGAGGGGCCTTAATGAGTAGTTCTACCAGGCTAACAGCCGCCGCGTAGACATCTCCGGCGGGCGTGTCGCCTTCCATGAGAATGCGTTCCGGCGCCATGAATCGCTCGGTACCAATCCAGCCCTGAGCCTTGGTCGTCGACTCACGCGTATCGAGATCTACTCGTGCCACGCCAAAATCGAGGACTTTGACCTCGCCTTCTTCCGTCAGCCGCACGTTCGATGGCTTGATGTCTCGATGAACAACCCGAAGCTGCCCGCCACGGCCATCACTGGCATGCCAAGCCGCATGCAGTGCGCGACACACAGCACTTCCGACCTCAAACGCAGCCGGTGATGGGAAGCGCTCGTCCGCCTCATCCAACCCGATCAGAACCTCTTCGAGGTCTGCGCCGGGGACATAGTCCATGACCACGCCCCAGCGGTCGCCGAAGTTCACGAGATCCAACACACTGACGATGTTTCGGTGGGACAAGCGCCCAAGGATACGAGCTTCGTCGCGCATGCGTCGCGCGGCCTCACGGCTACCAGCAACGTCAGCGTTCAGCAGCTTTAGTGCGACGGGCTTGGTAAATCCGGCACCGCTGTCCTGCTCGGCGAGGAAGACTTCGCCGAATGCGCCGGCACCCACGCGCCGCTGCAAGATAAACCGACGGCGTCCTCCGACAGAGTCCCGCG
This sequence comes from Myxococcota bacterium, assembly GCA_047626195.1. Taxonomy (GTDB): domain Bacteria; phylum Myxococcota_A; class UBA796; order UBA796; genus CAJXTB01. The sequence goes on along the minus strand of JBLHSN010000019.1, from coordinate 35,129 downwards.
GCGGTGGCGTCTGTTCACTCACTGGCGGGGAGTGGAGTCGCTACCAGCTCAATCACACTCTGGATGGGGTTGCCTTCCTCGTCGCGAAGCTCCTGGTGGTTATCACGAGCAAGGGCGACAGAGATGCTCAACTCTTGGCCATCGGTGAGCCCTAGGATTTCAATATCGGTTGTGAATCCGTCACTAATCGCTCGCTGGTAAACCCCATTGATGAACAAATGCCAATGCCCCTCCGTCGATAGCGAAGCGTCTGCATCTCCTTCAGGCAGCAGTGTAAATCCATCGATATTAACGACTAGGAGCGTGGAGCCCGTGCCCTGCTCGTCGATGAACAAGAAATCGTCTTCAGGCGTCGGGAACAGGATGTCGATTTCCTGAAAGGGGTCTGGGGGTGCACAAGCGCTCATCCACAACATCGCTGCCAAAATAGTACCGAGTCGCAAACCATCCTCCGGGAGCGCAATGATGGCACATCGGGTGATGCCCTGCTCGCGCCAGCGCCAACCTTGGTACTCTACTGACCCCTGCGATTTCCCATGGAGCTTGAATGTCCGACGTGTACCCAGTCCCCGCCCGCGTCCGAAAAGGTAGTCACAATCCGATTGTGAGCATGGACACGTACCGGTCCACTGCGGCGCATGCGCAAGACGACCCCGATCAGTTCTGGCTAGACGAAACGCATGAGAATGTGGTGTGGCGAACGCCGCCGACCCTGGGCGTCAGTGGCAACTTCCGCAGCGTTATCGAGTCACCCATCACATGGTTTGCCGACGGCACGCTCAACATCACCGAATCGTGCCTCGACCGGCACGCAACCAACCAGCCCAACAAGACGGCCATCATTTGGGAATCGGACACCCCCGGCGAAGGCCACAGCATCACCTACGGGGAGCTTCTTCAGCAGGTCTGCCAAGCTGCGAATGCGCTGACGGCCATGGGACTGAAAAAGGGTGAACGCGCTATTATTTACATGGGCATGGTACCGGAAGCAGCCATCGCAATGCTGGCATGTGCCCGTATCGGCGCCGTGCATAGCGTAGTCTTTGGCGGTTTCTCGGCAGAGGCCATTCGCGACCGCGTGCGGGATAGTGGTGCCGAAATCCTCATCACCCAAGACCAAGGCCTGCGCGGCACCAAGGCCATTCCGCTCAAAAAGATTGCTGACCAGGCGCTCGAAGGAGAGTCCGGCGTCAAGAAAGTGCTCGTGGTCAAGCGAACCGGCGGAGACATCGGCTGGGTCGATGGACGCGACGTCTGGTGGCATGAGGCTGTGGGTAGCGCATCCACCGAACACATCGCCGTAGAGTGTGCAGCAGAGGACCCACTATTTATCCTGTATACCTCTGGGTCGACCGGCAAGCCCAAGGGCCTGGTTCACACCTGTGGCGGGTACATCACCTACGCCCAGTACACGCACCGAACCGTGTTTGACCTTCGAGATGACGATGTCTACGCCTGTGTCGCCGACGTCGGCTGGATCACTGGACACAGCTACATTGTTTACGGACCGCTAGCGAACGGCGCGACGACCGTCATGTTCGAGTCCATCCCAACCTTCCCAGATGCCGGCCGCTACTGGGACTTGGTGGAACGACACAAAGTCACCATCTTCTACACCGCACCCACCGCCATCCGTGCATTGGCTGCGCAGGGGGACGACTTCGTCGCAAAGTACGACCTGTCATCACTCCGCGTGCTCGGAACCGTCGGCGAACCCATCAACCCCGACGCGTGGGAGTGGTACTACGACGTGGTTGGCGGAGGGCGGTGCAACATCGTCGACACCTGGTGGCAGACCGAGACTGGTGGCATTGCGATCGCGCCAATCGCTCCTGCAACAGCTACCAAGCCTGGCTCTGCGACCCTACCTATGCCCGGCATTCTGCCGGTCCTACTCGACACCGACGGCCACCGCATCACAGGCCCGGGTGAAGGTCGGTTGTGTCTGGACCACCCCTGGCCTGGTATGGCTCGGACCGTTTGGGGAGACCACGACCGCTACGGCTCCGTCTATTTCACCACCTTCCGCGGCTACTATTTCACCGGAGACGGCTGCCGTCGCGATGCGGATGGCTACTATTGGATCACCGGTCGAGTCGACGACGTCATTAATGTCAGCGGACACCGTATGGGAACAGCAGAGTTCGAGAGCGCACTGGTGAGCCACGAGAGTGTCGCGGAAGCCGGCGTGGTTGGCTACCCGCACCCGATCAAAGGCCAGGGAGTGTATGCGTACATCGTTCTGCAGCCGGGTGTCACAGGTTCAGATGCGCTCTCCAAAGAGCTGAATCTGACGTTGCGGAGGTTGATCGGCGCTCATGCCAAGATAGACTTGTACCAATTCGTTCCGGGCCTTCCGAAGACCCGAAGTGGCAAGGTCATGCGTCGCATCTTGCGAAAAGTTGCGGAAGGTGAACCTGAGAATCTAGGTGACGTCAGCACTTTGGCCGACCCGAGTGTGGTCGATGCCATCGTTGCCGGATGCAAGGTCTAGGACCTAAGCAAGCTAAACAAACCCCTGAATCCAGGTTGGCCCGTCAACTGCGTGCCAAAGTGGTGTCAACCAGTGAAAGTGCGTGATAAGTAGTGGCCCCGAGAACTCTCCTCTGGGCACGGGGATTAGGAGCTAGTAATGAAAAATGCAGGATGGATGGCGCTACTCGCGCTTGCAACGGTGAGCTGTAAAGGCGAGATCGGACTCACCATCGATGGCGATGATGTAGACGGTGTGGACGACGACTCCGCAGTCGCGTCCGATGACGGCCCAAGTCCCAACATCCAGCTGCTCCCCGAGGCGCTGTCCTTCGGCACGAAGCTGCCGGATTGTCCCACAGACCCGAGCTACATCACCATTCGCAACATTGGTGATGCGGACCTGAACATCAACGACATCATGCTCGATGGTGGCAACGGTGTGTTCGACATGACCACCATTCATGACTTCTCCAACGGGGACCTGACCCTGGCTCCTGGCGCAGATATCGATGTGCCCATCACCTTCGAAGCCGCGGGTACCGTTGACTACAATGGCACGCTTGAAGTGGCGTCCAATGACCCGGATGAGCCCAATGCTAGCGCTGGCGTCGAAGGCGCCGGTGGCGACTCTGCTACCAACGAAGACCTGTTCTTCCAAGCCGAGCCCGAAGGCGTCGACGTGTTGTGGGTCCTGGACAATAGCTGCTCGATGTCCAGCTACCTGACGGACCTCGAGACCGAGTTCGATTCGTTCATCGCCAGCTTCACCACGCTGGGACTCGACTACCAACTCGCTGTGACCACTACGGATATGGACAACCCGCTCGAGTCTGGCAACCTGCTCGGCCCAGTGCCGGTCATCTCCCCGCAGACGGCTGCTGATGCTGGACTCACCGTCCAAGAAGCGTTCGACGCCGCTGTGGAGCCGAGCTCCATGGGTTCCGGTAGCGAGAAGGCATTGCTTGCTGCACAGACTGCCCTATCTGCCGGTGGTCCCGCTCAGCTCGCTGGTTTGATTCGTCCCGAAGCCAACCTCGCCATCATCGTTGTGGGCGACGAAGACGATGCATCGTCGCTGTCCGCTGGCAACTTTGTCACCTGGTTCGAGGGCCTGAAGAATGACCCAGGCAAGACCACGGTGTCGGGAATTCTCCAGCAGAACACCTCGTTATTTGACCCGAATTGCTCTGGGTTTGGCTCACCGAAGCTCGAAGACGTCGTCGACCAGACGCAAGGGATTCGTACCAGCATCTGCGGTCTCGACTTCGACCAAGTCCTTCGCTGGCTGTCCTACTCGGCTGCTGGCCTGTTCGCCGAGTTTCAGCTCACCGGTCAGCCCCTCAACGGTGCCGCCGGCATGAACGTGTATGTCAACGGTCAACAGGTCAGCCCGGACCCCTTCCGCGGTGACGGCTGGTGGTACGTGGGCCCGAACAACTCCGTTGTGTTCTACGGTGACTCCATCCCTGGTCCGAGCGCTGAAGTGCGCATCGAGTACCCAGTGGCCGGCACCTGCGAGTAAGACTCACCGCGTGTAGCGCATGGATGTGGGCCGCGTCTTCTGCTTGGGCAGCTGACGCGGCCCCGTCGCGTTTGACTCCCCCAGATGCGGGCGAAGCGGTTGCCTTGGCGGAAGAACTGTGTGCCCAGCTCGACGGCCAGCACGTTCTACGCGACTGGCTCGCAGCCAATGTTGATCCACGCGCGCTGCCCGGACCGCTCACAGAAGGCGGACTCGATGCATGGGAAGCAGCGCTGGCCCCCCAAACTGGGCTCAGCCAGCTCCTGCGCACACAGCCAGTGATTGGCACCGTAGCAACCGGCCCCGACTACGTGCGTGTGGTGTTCGACACCGAACCACGCATCTCCGTCGTCGTTCGCAGTGCCGAGCAGGGACCGCAGGTTGACGCCTTGAATGCCACGACCTGCGGCAGCTGTTCCGAGCCAGAGCGCTTTGTTCGTGACCTCCTGTGGGATGTTCAAAATCGAGGCGGCGACAGGCGACTGATGCCCGGTGTTGAGCTCGCAGTCGGGACGCGACTCGGGAATGTGCCCGGCAATGCGGACACACGCTGGGTGTCCGCCTGGATGCACCAACGCGGTGGCAAACGTCTTGGCTCCCTACTGGAAGGTGCTGCGGTGCAACAGGTCGACGAGTCCCTGTTCACCATTGCCTTGGCCGACTCCAAAGTTGACACCTGGAATGTCTTATGGCGAGATCAGCGGTGGCAGATCGCCTACGATGACTTGGCGGAAGACAGTCCCCTACGCCTGTCAACGGCAGAAGCCTCCTCTCGCCGACGAACTCGGCCTGTGTGGACGCCCGCATTCCAAGAAGAGTCTGGGGTCGTGGTCCTTGGTGAAGCAGTCATTGGTCTCGCGATAGAGCCGCTGACAGACACCGTTCTATTAGCGATTCTGGACGTGGACGGAACGTACAAGACCGTCGCGCGGGTCGACCCACATACCCAGACCCAACTGGCCACAATGGACCTACCGGACATCGACACCCAGGCCCAGACCGACGCCGGATGGTTCGGGCGATGGAAGACGGCGCTATCAGCGTCGGGCCAGACGCTAACCGTCAGCATCCCAAACAGAGTGGTGACAATGGACACGCGCACAGGCCGAGCGTGGACTGTTGGTGGCCAGCGAGTGATTGCCCTCTCGGCGACGGATGCTGGCCCCTGGATTAGCGACGCCAACGGTCCTGTCCGGACGCCAGATGGCCACGTGACACGTCACAGTACAGGCCTCGTCGGCCTATCTCAGGATGGCAGCACCGCCATCTCTAGCTCTGGAGACGTGGTGTTCATGATGGCGCCGGAGGCCCCCCCCCTGGCTTCGACTTGCGCCGGCGATGCCCGAGGTGCAGCGCTTTCACCCGACGGTCAGATGTGGGCCGTCGCGTGCGGTCCAGAATCCGGTTTGAGCATCGCGTTTGTGGGTGTCGATGGAACCGGGGTGTACAGCATCCGCGGAGAGGGCAGCTACAGCGGCGCTGTCGCCTGGAGCCCGACCGGCGCACGCGTCGCAGCCGCACTTGGCCCGCAAGACGCACTGGCCTTGTTCAACGACCAAGGCACTCTCACACACCGCACGGGACAGGGTGTGCACCAGATTGCGTGGAGCTTGGATGGCAGTCACTTGGCAACCGCACATGATGACGGCCTGGCTCGCTGGCGAGCCACCGCGGATATCCCATCGACCAACGAACAACGCCGCCGCTGACACGAGGTCAGCGACGGCGTCATTCGCGAGAAAAAGCGACTACGCTTCTTCGACCGTGACCGAGTTCACTTTGATAGGCGTGAACGGACGGTCGCGAGGGTCGGTCTGGGTGCGTTCGATGTTCCGAATGATGTCCATTCCGTCCACAATCTTACCGAATACCGGGTGCTTACTTTGGGTCGACTTATCGAACCAATCCAAGTAGCGGTTGTGCACGGTGTTGAAGAAGAACTGGCTTCCGCCGCTGTTCGGCGAGCCGGTATTGGCCATGGCCAAGGTACCGGGCTCATTCGTGATCTTGGCGGTGTCCAAGAACTCGTCTTGGATGGTTCCGTTCGGCGGGCCGCCGGTGCCAGCCTTGGGGCTCTTTGGATCCTTGCTGTGGGGACAGCCAAACTGAATCATAAAGTTGTTGATGACGCGATGGAAGTGCAGGCCGTTGTAAAAGCCAGCGTTGGCCAGATCGATGAAATTCTGCGCCGTACGGGGCATTTGCTCCTTAAAGATCTCAGCTTTGAAGCTTCCAGCAGTCGTGTCGAAAGTCGCAATCGGGTTTGCCATGACAGGTCTCCGTGTCGAGATGGCCCGAATTATCGCAATAGGACAGCTTGTGCCCCCCCTTGGGGACAGAGAACCTAGACAGCCCGCATAAAGGACACCCACCGTTGAGCAAGACACATCACCTTCTCTTTGTTTGTACCGGCAATATCTGCCGTTCACCAATGGCGGAAGGCTTGGCCATCGCCGCTGGGAAACGCACGGGCCGCACTGTTGGTGCGCGGTCCGCCAGTACGCTTGGGCTGGTTGACCGCCCAGCAGATCCTCATGCCGTCGCCGTGTGCCAGGAAATAGGCGTAGACATTGCGTCTCACAAGTCACGGCCTGTATTCGCAGAAGACGTAGAATGGGCCGACTACATCCTGGTGATGGCCCTTCACCACGCCAGTGCTGTGCGTGACCAGTTCCCCGAAGCTGACCACAAGGTTCTGCTGCTCGGCACGCTGGGTGGCGCGCTCGAAATCGCCGACCCCATCGGTAAAGGCCGAAGCCGGTTCCGTTCTGCACGGGATGAGATCAAGCGCTGTGTTGACGCATTCAACGCCCGTCTACCGACAGCGTAGGTCTAGAACGTCCGTGGGCGAACGATGTCCATGATGTTCGACAAGACGGTGTCCACGGGCGCCGGCTTGGGAATGCGGCGAACCACATGGTCTCCGAACAGCTCCAGCAGGACGTGGTCGGTACACGCCGTATGTGACACAACCGGCGGTGGATCTGCCATGCGTTCGATCTCTTCGAGCAGTACAAGTCCGCCCAGATGGTCAACTTGTTCTTGGTACCGCGCTGCGCGTGGACCGAGGACACGTTCAGGGTGCAACCCTAGCGGGATGAACAAGTCCATCACAACTAACGACCACCGGTGCCCCAGCAGGCACTCTACGGCTTCTTCGACGGTTGCGGCCACAATGACCTTTTCTTCCAGGGCCTCGCGCAAGATGTCAGCGATGCCCTTCACGTTCTCGATTTCGTCATCCACAAACAAGATGCCGCTACGATCACTCATGGCCGCCACTCGCTCCGGTCGAAGTCCCACACCTTTCGCAACTCTTCGCCCGCTTCCATGTCGACCTCGAACACTTTCTTGCGACCGTCGAGCGCCTGAATCGTGATGAGGTGACTCCCAGAAGAGAGCTCACCGCGAACCAGCGGCACCTGTCGAATGTACCGACCGTCAATGTAGACCTCGGCTGGCTGCCGTGCACCGATGGTCAGGAACCCCGGGCCGGTCGCCACAGGCGCTGGAGCTTCCAACACCTCGGCTTGCTGCTCGGGCTCAAGGATTTCCACTTCGGGTTCGGGAGCCCGGCGAACCACCACAACCCGCTCCATGGGGGCTTCCTCAACGAACGGCATCCCAACGACAGGGACTGCATCTGAAGCAGGTCCGACTTGAACCGGATTTAAAGGGGCCAATCGAACGGGATCGGTACGTGCTGGAATGGTCATGGGAGGTGGAAGGCGTTCAGGTGCCGTTCGCTCCGCGATGGGGGGTGGCAATTCCTCACCTGGAGCCCCCTCTCCAGCAGGACCTGCAGGCTCATCTACGGCACGGAGGGGAGCGAGCTCCGGCCGCGGGGTGGTCACAACATCTCCAAGCGACAGAGGCTCGACCGAAGTGCCAACGCTGGAAACACTCGTGGGCGGCAACAACCACAACATGGCGGCTACTGCGACTACGGCACCTACAAGTACAATCCCTCCCACTCCCGCGAGGACCCAGAGCAGTGGCCCCGAATCATTGTCCGAGTCAGGTCGCGCCGCGCTGGGAATGCTAGACGCATTCGTATCGGCCACCGAGATTGCGGGGCTTTCATTCGCTAAAGTCCCCTCGGGAACCGGCAAGCCTTTGTGCAGAGCGTCTACGCCACCATAGAAGCGAACCACCTCGTCACGGGCGCTAATGGGGTCTGGCAAGAGCGCAGAGAGTGCGCGGGCAAACTCAGCGGCATCAGGGTAGCGATTGCGTGCATTGCGTTCCAGAGCACGTGTCAGCGGCTCTACGAGTACCCGATACGCAGGATCCAACTGTGCCACCATCCGTACTGGATGGTCTTCGGCGAGCAGCCGCTTGACGATGTCCGGTGTCTTGTCCGGGAACATCGGCTGCTTCGACGCCATCTCGTACAGCACCGTGGCCAGACCGAACACATCTGTCGCCGGCCCCACACCCTGGCCATTAGCTTGTTCGGGGGCCATGTACCCCCAGGTCCCCTTGACCGTGCCGCGCTTCTCAACGAGACGGAAACCCTTGCTGATGCCGAAATCAACAATCTTGATGACACCTTGCGGGTTGAGAATCAAGTTGCTCGGCTTGACGTCCCGGTGGACGAGTCCAAGGTGCTCACCCGACTCATCGGCAGCTGAGTGCGCGTACGCGAGACCGTCACAGGCCTGACGACCGACCTCAGCGATAACTCCCACTGGGACATGCACTCGGTTTCGACGACACAGGGAAATGGCCCGCCGAAGTGTGATGCCTTCGACGTATTCCATGACCAAGAAGAAGCGGTCACCATCTTGGTCGAAGTCCTGGATCTGCACCAGATTTTGATGATGCATCGACGAGCCCAAGCGAGCCTCGTTGATAAACAACTCTTGAAAGGTGTCCGAGTCCGTGTACTCGGGCAGGATCAGCTTAATGGCTACCCGCGGCGATACGCCCGCTAACGACTCCCGACGCGCCTCATACACCAGCGCCATTCCGCCCTTCGAAAGCGGTCTAACAATCCTATACCTACCCAACCGCTCAAGTGCGGCAGGTGGCGCTGGCTGGGGTGTGGTCTGCATTAGAGGATGACGCGCGTCTCCGGGTCAGAACGATAATCCCATTGTAGTGGCAAGACGACCCACTCTTGACAAGAGACCCCGCTAGCCGCGGTTGGTTCCGTAAAATGCACCCCCTGAAGGGCCAGGTTTCAGGTACCGTGGCATCCTACGCCGGATGCTGTTCAACAACGGCTACTACAGGGGTCCCAATGCTAAATCGTCTACTTTTACTGTCTGTACTGACCGCCAACAGCGCCTTAGCGGCCCCCGTCACGCTCAACCATAGCGGGCGTCTACTCAATCAAGCTGGCGCACCTATCGACGGCCAAGCGAACCTGCAGTTCACACTGTGGGACGACGAGAGTGGTGGAAGCAGCATTCACAGCGAAGCTATCCAAGTGCTCGCGAGTGATGGGTTCTACGCTGTGACTCTGGGGACGACAGGCGACCTTGACGCCAGCGAGGTCGGCACAACCGGACTGTGGCTTGAAATACTGGTCGGAACCCAGTCTCTCGGTCGCTCACCCGTGGGGTTCGTTCCACTCGCCGCCATCGCTGATAGCGTGATCGGAGGCATCGCCGATGTCACCGAAGTGAGCATCAATGGCGTCACGGTTCTAGACGCCAACCGCGACCTCTCCGTCCGCGACATTGCCGCAACCGCTATCAGCGCCGATTCGCTGACCCTCAATGGCGAAGCGGTCAGTGCGACACCGAGTGTTATCGGACAGCTGACCCGAATCACCGCAAAGGCGACGATTGCCGGTTCTTCTCATACCCTAGGCGTCAATCCGGCCACAGTGTACGGAAACACCTCCTGTCCAGCCGGGACATCACTTATCAACTGGGGCACCGCTGAAGAAGTTCAATACTGGGGTCAAACGACTCACTGGTATGCGCGATGCCGAAACGAAGGAGGTGCGCTTCAAGCACAGTTGTACACCCAATACGGCTACGGCGGGCACTACCTGATCTGCTGGGGCATCTGTGCCGCCAACTAGGGACTAGGGCTCAGTGGTGAAGACAACAATGGTCTCAACCTGAACGGCGTTTTCACAGACATCTGCCACCCCACCGCTCGGAATTTCCAACCGGTCTTCGGTGGACGACAACAGCTGATCCGTCGGGCTGATGTTCACAATGCCTTCTTGGACGTGAAAGGTAGCGTTGACCGGAAAGCCAGCACGGTCTGTCGTTCGAACCGACCCAGCATGAACGCTGCGCCTGGCAATGGATTCGTTGTACGACAAGCCAATACGTGCAGTAACAGCGACGAACGTTGCCCCGTCGGGTGGAATGACCAGCTCGAGCTCCGGCGGGCGAGTGCCAGGCTCCGCTTGCCACGGCATGATCATACTACCTTCGCCAACAACGCCACGTTCATCCACACTGGTGACGAGAACGTTTCCAACAGGCGTGACGGTGTCCAGGTCTCTCTGGAGGGCGAGCTCTCCTACGAGTGACAAGCCATCCGTGACGTCGTACAGCCGACCTGCCTCGGAATCACCGATGAACAGGACGTCTTCGTCGCGCATGGCGTACCCGCCCTCATCAGCGCTCGGCGCGTCGCCCAGCCACTCTGGGGCGTCAGGGTCGGCCAAGTCGTAGACCATCGGACCGCCAGCGCGGCCATTGCCGGCCGTACACACCGTACTGGCCGAGCCAGTTGGCAAAATAGAAGGGACGGACCTCTTCGTTCGCGTCTTCGGTGGCCCAATCGGCCCCCGCGACAGGTAACGGTTGCACAGGGTCCGACAGATCGACGATAGCCGTACGAGACAAGCCAGAGCTGCTCACCAGCGCACGCGTTCCAACAATGTGAACAGTTCCAACCGAGGTCGGTGGGTCGAGATTGAACTGCGCCACCGCGACCGGGATGAGCGGGTTCGACACATCCACTACATCCACACCGTTGAAAGCGCCGCTCGCGTACACGTGTTGGCCCTGCCAGAACGTCGAGAGCGTCAATCGCGTGTAGCTGTGTGGATAGACAAAGCCGTCCAGAGCGAGCTGTGAGGCCCAGAACGGTGCTGTTGGACCGGTGACATCCCAGAATCCAACACCGCCGCTGCGCCCGCCGTCGGCGATGCAGTCAACAGCCAGATAATCACGGCCATCCACGGTACCGACGGACAGGGTATGCGACTCGCGCATGAAAGCGCTGAATCCGCGACCAACCTCAACCGGAGAACAGGGGTGTGAGACGTCGAAGAAGCTGATGCCTCCGCCACCGTCTTCTGGAGCCCACGGCAAGACGAAATAGCCATTACGCATACCCACGAGGTTGTGATGGTCCACGTCCTCGGGGCCACCATCGAGAATCGCACAGCGGACCAACAGCGCCGCTTCATCGAACTGGACCGCCGCAAGCCCTGGGCCGTCGTTCGACCAGGCATCTGCACCAATCGGGTCGGGCGGACGTGTACAGCCCGCTGCCAAGAGCACCCACCACAAGCGCAGGCGCCTCTCTCCTCTAACCGCAATTCAATCCGGGTAGTCCAGCCTAGACCGCCCCGCGGGTTATCCGGCCGGCCGAGTTCTGGAGACCTGATGTCGACCCTTTCCGCTGTCCTCACCGACCTCATCCGTGCCGCTGCGACCGCCGCGGGGCATGCCGACGCCCCCGTGCCGCTCGATCCGTGCGTACCGACCAACGATTCGCGCCATGGTGACTATCAGTCAAACTTCGCCTTCCGACTGGGTAAAGCGCTGCGTACAAACCCGCGCGCTGCCGCTGAGAACATCGTCGCTCACATCCCTGAGAACGACATCATCTCCAACGCCGAGGTTGCCGGACCGGGTTTTATCAACCTCACTCTGGCGGACGCCTGGCTTGCAGCGAATGTAGTTGCTAACGCCAATGTCGCCGCTGCTACGCCCCAGCGCGGTGCTGACAAGACAGTGGTCATCGACTTCAGTTCGCCCAACGTCGCCAAGCGCATGCATGTCGGTCACTTGCGCAGCACCGTCATTGGGAATGCTCTGGCTCGCCTGCACCGTTTCTGTGGCTACACCGTGGTCTCCGACAACCACATTGGTGACTGGGGCACACAGTTCGGCATGCTGATTGCTGCCTGGGGTACCGACCGGGATGATGCGGCCTACGCGGAAGACCCCGTCGCCGAGCTCCAGCGCTTGTACCAAGACTACAAGAAGGCCATTGCGGACAACTCCGAGCTTCTCGACATCGCCCGTGCCGAGACCGCCAAGCTCCAAGCAGGCGACTCCGACAGCCGCGCGCTGTGGGAAGAGTTCGTTCGTGTCTCGCTTGACGAGTACGGCCGTATGTACCACCGTTTGGGCGTCACCTTCGACGTGACCTTGGGTGAATCCTTCTACAACCCCGTTCTTGCGGAGCTTGTGGCAGGGTTACTGGAGCGCGGCATTGCCGAGGTGGATGAAGGCGCTGTTATCGTCCGCTTCACCAACGATGACGGCAAGGGACTGGGTAAGAATCCCCTGCTCATCCGCAAGTCTGACGGTGCTTCGCTGTATGGAACCACTGATCTGGCAACCATTGACTACCGTCAGAAGACTTGGGGCCCCGACCGTGTCCTGTACGTGACCGATGTGCGCCAACAGCTTCACTTCCGCCAGCTGTTCGCCGCTGCCAAGAAAATCGGCTGGGACAACGACTTTCAGCACGTCTGGTTCGGTATGCTGCGCTTGCCCGGTGGCGAAGTGGCGGCGACTCGCAGCGGCGTAGGTGAGACCCTGTCCAGCGTGCTCGATACGGCGGTCGCTCATGCACGCACCGTTGTGGACGGCAAGTCGGGCAACCTACCCGAGGAGGAGCGCGCTGCGATTGCCGAAGCCGTGGGTATCGGCGCCATCCTGTACACCGACCTGTCGCAGAACCCGCAGACCGACATCACCTTCGAATGGGACAAGATGTTGGCCCTTGAAGGCAACACCGCCCCATACCTAATGTACGCATTGGCACGGATTCACAGCATCTTCCGCAAGGCAGAAGTCACTGAAGCCCCCGGCCCCATGATGTTCGCCGAACCGGTGGAGCGCGAGCTCGCCATTCTCGTCCGCCGCACACCGGTGGTCATTGGCCAAGCCTGCGAGAACTTCCGCCCGAACTTCCTCGCCGAGCACCTGTTCCAAGTCGCCAATACCTTTGCCAGCTTCTATGGCCAATGCCCTGTACTGGTCGACGACGCAGACCTGCGAGCCTCTCGCTTGGCCTTGTGCAAGGTCACTGCGGAAGCACTGACAGCTGGACTTCGCCTACTCGGACTCACACCGCTCGAGCGGATGTAGGCGCCCCTGGCCCGTCGTCTTTGCGGCGGGCCAGCGTCGTCCCCCCTAGCGGCTAAGCGCCTTCGCCAGCTCGTCGTATAGGTAGACATTTGCAGCAATGGCTTTGCGGAACACGCCAAGGTCCATCGACTCGTTCGGCCCGTGGGCAGTTGTACGCGGGTCCATCACCCCATTTAGGATGAGGGGTAGGTCACTAAATCGGCGGCCAAATAGCGCTACAAACGGGATGCTCCCCCCCACTCCGACCTGCACAGGTTTGCATCCCCACGACTGCTCATAAGCACGGTCTACGGCGTCAAAAGCCACGCCCTTGGGTTCATACAACCAGCCCTCACTGGCAGATCCGACCTGCTCGACCGACACGCGTACACCACCGGGTGGCTTCGTCACCAACACGTCGCGTACCTGCGCGAGCATGTCCTTTGCAGTCTGGCCGGGTGCTAGCCGTATCGAGAGCGTGGCCGATGCTGCGGTACGCAACGCGTTCTTCTTCTCTTCTGGCCGAGGCAAGGTCGTGGCCACAACGGTCAAAGCGGGCTGCCGCCACATCCACTCGGCTGGCGGCGTTCCCCGGTCTGGGAGTGGATCGACGCCGTGTTGAAGATGCGCCCCTTCACGAATGGTCGGCGTATCGAGTGGGACATCCCACGCACCGACTCGCCAGGCCTCGGGAACGTCCACCCGGCCGACGGCCATGCGACCGTCATCATCTGTAAGACGAGCAATAAGCTTGCATAAAGCAATACTGACGTCTGGCACCATGCCCCCCCACAAGCCGCTGTGGCCATCCGCATCGAGGGCCTCGCAGGTCAACTCCACTTCGAGCAATCCACGCAAGGACACCGTCAGCCCAGGAACGGTCGTCGACGGATTCTCACAGTCCGTCAACACCATCACATCTGCGCTGAACGCCTGTGGGTAGGCGTCCATGAACCGTTCGAGATTTGGCGAACCAATCTCCTCTTCTCCTTCGACCAGTAGACGGATGTTGCATGGCAGTCCGCCCGCCTCCATCCACGCTCGAATCGCGGCGAAGTGGCTCATCCACCCGCCCATGTCATCCGCAGAGCCACGCGCATACATGCGGCCTTCACGAGTCTCGGGCTCATGCGGATCACTGTGCCAGTTCTTCAGCACCACCGGTTGTAGGTCGAAGTGGCCATAAATGAGCACAGTGGGAGCGTCGGGGCCAGCGTTCAGCCACTCTGCGGCGACGCACGGCAACGCGTCATCCAAGTTCAGTACACGACTGTTTTCCATGCCAAGCGCTTCAAGGTCGTCTCGAATCCGTGCTGCGAGCGCGCGAACGTCATCGAAGTGCCTTTCCAAGCAGGAGATGGCCGGGTACCGCAGATACTCTTCTAGCTGTTTAATAGCGGTGTCAAAAGCGGCGTCAGCGGACGCGGCAACAATGGCTGAAGGTGTGGTGATCATGCGGTTCTCCAGGGGGACAGGCCGCTATCTGTACCCTACTTAGCGACCGTTTGTGACTGAATGCCACACGGGCCAGTGCGTTTCATTCAGCGTACGTAGGGTACAATCCGCTGCACCTCGACAGGAGTCTCCCATGCGCTTGACCGCCCGATTCTTTCCCTTCGCTCTGACCGTTGCCCTGATGGGCACTCTCAGCGTACCGAATGTTGCCGACGCTGTGAGTGGCCAGCTCAAGGCGCGCATCGCCGGTGCCAAAGACGACGTGAAGGAGTCCAAGAAGCTCCTCAAAGACGACAAGAAGGACCTACGGAGCATCACCAAGCTAGCCGAGAAGTGGACCTCAGCACGCGACTCTGGCAACACCGACAAGATGGCGCGAATCGACGAAGACTTGCTGGACTGGCTCCGCGAGGAGCTGTCTGAGAATCGTGAGGACCGTACACGGGCACGCGTCGAGCTGGAGTCCACCGGTGCAGAGGTCAATCCACAGCCAGTCCGGACTCGCCGTGGACGCCCGGTCAGCACGGGCCCGCAAGACAATGCACGCCAAGCAGACGCGCGTTCGGACCTTGAGGCCGAGCGTGAAGATGCGCGCAACACACGAGAGGTGGCCGAAGCCCTTCGCGAAGTCCAGCGCCGCTACGCGGTCGGAACAGCAGGCCCACGCGTTCACACCGAGAAGCTGCAGCTGCTAAGCGACCTCGTGCGCTCAGCTCGCCGTGACTACCGCCGCTCCACACGGGAACTCGCAGAGGACGAAGACCGCTTGGACCAGTTGAAAGCCCGCCGATAGCCCCCGGAGCCCGTTGCTGACCGTGAACGGGTGCCTCTAGTAGTGAGGCGGCAGCTCAATATCGGTGGGGCTCGCCGTTTGGTCGCCTTCATCGTTGACCCGAGCTCGCAAGGTCACCATGTCGCCGCGCAGGGCTTCCAGCTGCCCTGCCATCTCGCGAATGACGTCATCTAGGTCACCCACGAGCTTCTCCACGAAGGCGAGCTTGATCTCAAGATTCATCATGCGGTCATTGTCACTCATTGCACTGCCCTCGCCAGGCGGTCGCTATCCCCGTCTACCAATCGGCGCACCGTGGTGACCGTTGCGGCGTGACCGGTCTGTTCCGCCTCAATCTTGTGACAGCACACCACGGCCCCATCCTGTGTACGGCCGAGACGCTGGGTGGTGACGGTGACGGTATCGGGGGCCATGGCGCCAACTCGCCACTTTGCATGCTCTGCGACGGGCTGCACCAACGCGGGATTCACGCCCCCCGCGTGTAGCAAGCGGGCCAGCGCTTCTTCGGCCCAATCCACGTAGACGGGATGGTTGGCATGGGCGAGAGGGTCCATCCAGGTATGCCAAACCTGAAACACGAAGACGTTCTCAGTACCCATGTCTTCGGTATAAACGGGCAGGCTGACGCTCTCGTCAGGGCCTTCAATGGGAAAGGCAGCCACCAGGTCTGCATTGGCCCGCGCCGCCCGCATCACACCGTTCTTAGTGCTCACATGGGCCCACTCTTGGGTGCTGCTCGCGAGCGGCCGTTCACCAACGGTCAAACGAATCTGGCGAGTACATAGAAGGCCGCGTCGAAAGCTACTAATCCAGGTACGCCCGTTCACTTCATCACCGTAGGTGGCTTCCGAATGATGCATCGTGGTCATCTCTCGGACGACGAAGGCGGACCCCACCGACCGAAACCGTGGCGGGTCCCAGCCCAGAGCACTGGATCCGCAAACCGCAACATCTTGGCAACACCGCCAGATGTCTCCGGCGCGGGCAGCGTCTCGTGGGGTGAAGGCATTTCGTGGCAGATGCAGAGACAAGTCGATGGGCATGGCTTCCCCGTTGAGCGGCGCGCGGGTTAACGCCTCGACCAGTGTGTGTGTAGCGATGACATCGGCCCCTTTCCCACGACAAATTTTGGTCGTATGCGAACGTGAAATGCGGACGCATGCCCGCAATCTCGTGCGCGCGGCATCTACGTACCAGTCTATTGAGTGGTGCTTTGATACCGAGTTTGAAAGCCGGGTAAGCAAAGGTCCGGGTTCTCGCACCATCTTCATAGGGGACAGCAAATATGCCAAGTTCCTACGTGGGCTGAGCAAACCAGTGGCGCGTCAACACGGCGCTGTGTGGTCGCTGTACAAACAACATGCACTGATCTACGTCGAGGACGTGATCATCGATGTCCGGTCCACACTGCCCAAGGTACGGGATCAGATCGAGCAGCTTAAGATCGAAGCCGCCTACCAGGCCGAATCGGTCAGTTACCACGAAGGCGTCATTGAAGGGCCGTTAGTCGCACACCAGTATTTCCAGACTGTAGAGGTTCACCCTTCGATTCGAGCGGACAACATTCCCATTCGCGAACGCGACGTCAAGCGCGCCTTCATCGACAACCAGACAGTCCTCGGAATCGCTTGGTTCTTGATGGAAGGCTGGGACGACCTCATCAACGGACCCGAGACCGAATGACAGCCGCTGGGTCCCGCTTTCACGACACCGCCGCACGAACCCTGCGCGCCGCTATTGTACAGGCAGAAGGTGTTGAGGTGTTCGCGATAGGCGACGTTGTTGAAGGCGAAGTGACCGCAGTGACCGTGACCTGTCGCGGCCAGTACGACCGCGTGCTTGCTATCCTCGGTCGCCCACGCGCAGGCCAAGTCGTCATCCACAATCACCCAAGCGGCGTGCTAATCGCCTCCGACGCGGACATGCATCTGGCCGGCCGGTACGCCGAAGAGGGTGTGGGCTTTGTCATCGTGGACAGCAGCGTCTCACGGTCCACATGGGTGGTTGAACCGCACGTTGAAAAGAACGTTCCGGTCACCGAAGATGACATCCGCGAAGTCTTCCTGCATGCACTTCCTCGTGCAGTTCCGGGCTTCGAAACGCGCGACGCTCAGCTACATATGGCCATTGCTGTGGCACACAGCCTGTCGGAGAACGAACCCTACGCGGTTGAAGCCGGCACCGGGACCGGTAAATCGCTGGCCTACCTGATTCCCTCCGCTCTCTGGGCACTGCGCAACGACAGTAAGGTGGTCATATCCACCTACACCAAGGCGCTGCAGTCCCAACTTCTCGTCAAGGACTTGCCGCTGTTACAGCGCGCCGACATTCCGGCCCAAGCCGCGCTGTTGATGGGCCGAAATAACTACGTGTGCAAACGCCGCCTGCGCATTGCCGCTAGCGAGGCGGATGCTGCTGACAAGGCCATGTATGACGACGTCCTAGCCTGGGACGGTTCCACGGAAGACGGCACCCGGCTAGACCTCACCATCGACGTTCCCTACCCGGTGTGGGAACGCATTGAGTCCGACTCTGACCTGACCTTGCGGCTGAAATGTCCCCACTACGCCGTCTGCCACTACTACATGGCACGGCGTCGAGCAGCGGCAGCTCACTTGGTGGTGGTCAACCACGCCCTTCTCATCGCCGACCGTGCAAACCGGGATTCAGGCGGGCCAGGGGTACTGCCCAAGTACCGCCGCCTCATCCTAGACGAAGCGCACCACCTTGAGAACGCAGCCACGGGCGCCATCGGAGCTCGCCTCACCAACGCTGCAGTTCGCCGCGCAACAACACCGCTGTTGCCGTCGCCCAAGCGGCCGGGCGCTCTCGCCCGTCTCGTGCAGGACCACGCTACAGTGGGCGGTGCTCTGGAGCCTCATGAACATCCGGCACTCGAGGCGGCGGTCCATGAAGCCCATGACCGCATTCTCGCACTGACCGATGAACTCCCCGCTGTGCTTGAGGCGTTGTCTGCGGACGTACTCGACAACACCGGCACGCCAGTCCGTATTCGGCACGAAGACCGCGGACAGCCCCTTTGGGCGGTGCACGTAGAGCCCCCGGCAACCCGCGTACAGCAACTCCTCGACGAGGCGGTTGGTGCCCTTACCCAGACCTTGGTCCCGTTCGAAGAACGCATGCTGCCGCAGTCACGTGCGCAGTCCGTCCTCGACGTTCGGCGTGGACTGCGACGGCTGTCAGAGAAGGCCCTGGTCGCCCGAGAGTTCATCAACGAAGACCGAGACTCCTGTCGGTGGGTCGACCGGGGAAGTAAGCGGGACATGACCGCAGCGCTCAACCTCGCCCCCATCGAAGTCGCCGAGCCGTTGAGACGGCTGTTGTGGGATGCCGTTCCGGGCTCAGTCGCTACGTCGGCGACCCTGACTGTTGGCGGGCGTTTCGACCACTGGCTCGACCGCGTGGGCCTGCAAGACCCCACGACTGGCATCCACCCATCGCCTTTCGACTACAAGACCCAGGCCTTACTCGGTCTGCCGCGAGACCTACCAGAGCCCAACGACCCACGCTATCTCGACGAGTCGGCTCGGCTGATGGTCGATGCCATTCATGCATCGGGCGGAGGTGCGTTTGTCTTGTGTACATCCTACGCCGCAGTTCGGTTCTACACTGGCGTGCTGCGACGGTCGTTGCCGGGTCACATGCCGGTGTTGTCGCAAGAAGGCACGGGTCGCCTCCAGCTGCTCAGCCGCTTTCGCGAAGCGCGGAACGCCGTGCTTGTCGGGACGGATAGCTTTTGGGAAGGCGTAGACGTCCAAGGCGAAGCGCTCCGATTGGTCATCATTCCGCGACTCCCATTTCGTATGCCCTCCGACCCACTTCTCGCCGCTCGTCAAGAGCGGATTGCACAGCGCGGAGGCGACCCGTTCCGGGCGTTCACACTTCCTGAAGCCATTATCAAGCTACGCCAAGGCTTTGGTCGCCTCATCCGCCACCGCAGCGACCGTGGCGTGGTGCTACTGCTCGACCGGCGCATTGCAAGCCGCCGCTACGGCCGCGTCATTCTGTACGCTTTGCCTCCAGCTCGACGGGCTCAAGGTCCGGCTCGGAGCGTTCTTTCGGCCACCGAGCAGTTCTTTAAGCACGGTTTGTAGAGCGGATTTGCGGTATGCTCTGGAGAGAGGAACCCGATGCCCAACGACCTGACTTTCCTAGCCAACGCCTTCAACACAGCGGTTCAGAAGGACGACACCGACGCGCACAGCGTTGGAACCGAGGACGCTGATACACGCGCCCGCCTCCGCGAGCAGCGTCTACGGGACGCTGCACGTATTCAACAAGCCAAAGACACCCTCTTTGGCGCGCTCGTCACTTTCGCCGAACAAGTGGATGCGCTGCGTATCGAACGCACCGATGCCGGCGTGGTGTTTAGCTACCGCGACCGTGTTGTCTCGCTAGACGGCCGTAGCCAGGGTCCAAGCATTGCCGTTATGGGAACCGGAACAGTGGCCGACCGGCTAGACCTTGACGTTGCGGATACCTGGGTTTTGACCCTGAACGGGTCCCTCAGGGAATTCCTTCCCTACGGACTGCAGGAACTGCTGGTTCGTTCTCTTGGCTTGCCACGGCCAGCCTATGCCGTGTCCGACCCTGGCCCACCCCTGGTTCGCCGCGCGCCGCGCATCCAATCCAGCATCTCCCCACCCCGGCCCCCGTTTAAGAGACGGTAGACGCATGCACTCGCAGCTTCAGGGGCTTCCGGACATCGTGCATGCGATTCTGCCGGAACTTGCACGGTGGGACCTAGACGAAGAGACCCTCTCCGACTGCGCTCGATGTGTGATGCGACCACGCTCTGGGGAGGCGGAACAACCCTGGCACTTCAACGAGCGAACCCACTGCTGCACCCATCATCCGTATCTGGCTAACTACTTAGTAGGACGGGCATTACGGCGGAATGATGTGGGTTCCGAGCGCATCCGTGAACGCTTGAAGCATACCGAGGGCCGAACACAGCGAGGTCTGGAGCCCCCCAAGGCCTACCGCAACCGATACGCGGTGACGAAAGCCACCGGCTTCGGTCATGACGAAGCATTGCTCTGCCCATTTCGGACGCAAGCGGCCCTGTCGTGCAGCATCTGGCAAGACCGAAACAGCACCTGCCGAACCTGGTTCTGCAAGTCATCCAACGGTCTGCCACAGAAGCTGACTTGGAACGCCATACGCAACGTTTTGGCACGGATCGAAATCGACCTTGCAGAGTACTGTGCAGAGCAGGTCCGTTGTCCCGACGAAGATGCAGGGCCCGATGTGTGGGAAGCCTGGTTTGTGCATTGTGCACGGGTTGTCGATGGCCTCGTCCCCGAACAGGCTCAAACGCTTCGCTCCGATCGACTCTCCGACCTTGTGATGGTCGCCGCTAAGCGGCAGCAAGCCGCAGCCGATCGGTCTGTACCCGATGTGTTGGTTCCGAGCGTAAGCTCCGTCTTTCCACACGGCGAGCAGAGACGCCTGACAGGCTACTCCCAGTACGATGGGACCACTCTGTCTCCCCACATCTTCTCGTTCCTTGCCAACCTAGACGGCACCATGACCTGGCAGCGTGCCGCCGTGCGTTGTTTTAACGCGACTGGATTCCAGGTGGACCGAGCACTTGTCGCTCACCTGTTCACTCTTAGAATCATCAGGATTCCCCTACAAAATGACGACCCGCACAGTCCAGAAGCGGCCAGCCCCGAGCAGCTGTTCTCTGACTGGTGACAGCGTGTGTAAGCGCCAGCTGAAATGGATCAGTGCTTCATCCGTTACTGACTGCGTAGGGAGTCACCATGGCCAAAGAACGCACCGTTTCACAAGACAGCATCGGGCCCGTCGTCAAAGCCTTAGATGTGGGTATTGGCGCGCTCAAGGCGCTCGGCGTCGAGCGAACACGGCTGACCGAAGACGCTATTCTTGGCCGCGCCATGCGCGAAACTGGCCTGTCGGATTTCGGTGATTCACGCTTTCGAATTCCCATGCGCCGTATTCTTGGAATGATCGAAAAGCGCAATGGCCTGAACAACATGGCAAGCGTCACCTTCAACCACGCCATGACTCAAGCCGCGGCAAACCGGCTTCGGTTGGTCGCCTATCAAAAAGCGCATCCAGACGTGCACGACGTCAAGGTCGAGCGGCCTGTGTTCGTTCTAGGCTTCCCGCGCACTGGAACGACCGCTCTGCAGAACTTACTCGCAAGTGACCCTCGCCGTCGCGGCTTGGAGTTCTGGGAAATCTGCAACCCACTGCCCAGCGGTGCGAGCTCAAGCGCTGACGACAAACGGCGTGTCCGCAAGACCAAGAGAGACCTCGATATTGCCTACCGCGTGGCTCCCGAGATGGAAGTAGTCCACTGGATTGACGCGCACACCATCGAAGAGTGCTGGCCGCTGTTCGCCAACAGCTTCAGCGTCATGAACTGGGACCTCCAGACCGGCATCTCTGAATGGGGCGACTTCTTGAGCAACGACTGGGACATGCGCTGGGCATACGGCGAGTACAAGCAGTACCTACAAGCTCTGCTCCACCAACGGCCCACTCAAAATTTGGTCCTGAAGTGCCCAGAGCACCTATGGTTCCTCGACGAACTACTGGAGACCTTTCCAGACGCGGCCATTGTCTGGTCCCACCGCGACCCGTACAAGAGCATTGCATCGTACTGCAGCCTCATCAGCCTGCAGTGGCGTACACTATACGGAAAAATCGATACGAAGGGTCTAGGCGCCCACATCACCAAGCGGTTCCATCAAGGGGTTGAAGCGGCGATGGACGCCCGGTCGCGAGCCAATCCAAAGCAGTTCTTCGACGTACGCTTCAGCAAGTTCATCCAAGACCCAGCCGCCATGGTGTCACGAATCCTCACCCACTTCGACTTGCCCAACGACACCCTGACCGAAGCTGGAATGAACGCCTGGATGAATAATAAGCGCGCAGACGCTCGCGGCAAACACCAGTACGACCCCGACCACTACGGCTTGGACGCGTCCAAAATCCGCGGCCGGTACCAGAGCTATATCGACAACTTCGACGTGTCTACCCGCGCCGCATAGCAGCAGCGCAACGGTGCGATACGACGCCTACCATCAATTGGAGGGTGCATGTCCGCCGTGTATGTCGTGGGTATTGGGTCAACGGACTTTAAAAAGTGGCCACAGCGCACATTCAGAGACCTCGCCGCCGAGGCAGTCTCGCAGTGTATCGATGATGGTGGCTTCAACGGCCAAGACATTGAGCACATTAGCTTTGGCAACTGCGCCATGGGCCGCATGGGGCAGAACAACCTTCGTGGACAGGTCACGCTTGAGCCGATGATGGCCGGTGGCACACTGAATCGCCGTGTACCCATTGTCAATGTGGAAGCCGGATGTGCGACAGGCTCGGTGGCTCTACAGAGTGCTTTTCGTGCGGTCGCGAGCGGAGACGTCGGCATCGCAATGGCTGTCGGTGTCGAAAAAACTGTGGTCCTTGAAGACCCGGCCTGCATGCTTGCCCTGTTCGGTGACGGTATCGATACCCAACATCCGGACGAATGGAGGGCCTACTACACCGCACAAGCAGAATCAGTGGAAGAAGCCTTCGCACCGCACCCGATGCGCGTACTCTTCCTCGACCTGCACGCTCTGTTGGCACGCAGGCACATGAAGCGCTTCGGACTGACCGCGCGTCAACTCGCGGCTGTCGCATCCAAGAACCATCACCACGGGTCACTGAATGAACGGGCTCAATACCGCTTCGAGATTGACGTAGACGCTGTTCTAGCGGACCGGTCCATTGTGGCCCCCCTCACCCGCGCGATGTGTGCACCCCTGTCAGACGGGGCCGCATCCGTCGCTGTGGTAAGCGAAGACGTACTAGCTGGACTCTCCGCGGAGGTCCGGTCGCGAGCCGTACGCATCCACGGCGTGTACACCGCAGGCGGCGCGTACCGAAACATCGACGCGCCGAGCATCAGCCATGCCGTTGGCCTTCGAGCATGGGCGAAGAGCGGTCTGCGACCCGAGCAAATGGACGTTGTCGAAGTTCATGATGCGACCGCCTTCTGCGAGGTCCTTCACTTAGAAGAGCTTGGATTCGCAAAACCGGGTCAGGCTGGAGCTATGGCGGCCGACGGAGCAACCGCATTGGGTGGAACACTGCCCGTGAATACGAGTGGTGGACTGGAGTCCAAGGGACACCCCCTCGCCGCTACAGGACTCGGGCAGATCGGTGAGGTCGTCACCCAGCTCAGAAATGAAGCGGGGAGTCGCCAAGTTGACGGGGCCCGCTTCGGCGCGGTGCACAACGCCGGCGGTGCCATTGGCCTCGATGAAGCCCTCGCGGCTGTCACGCTCTTGGAGAGGTAGCGAGAAACGAAGAGGCGGGCTCCATCCAACGATGGAGCCCGCCTCGCAGCGCCTATGAGCCGCTAAGTGCTACGAACGACGGCGACGCACGCCAACCAGAGCCAGAGCGCCGAGCCATAGTAGGCCGACAGGAGCCGAACCACCGGTGGTTGAACAATCACAGCCGGCTGGGCCACCTTGCACGAACAGCAGGCCGTCTTCAGAGTCACAGTCCTGGTCAATTCCGTCGTCAGGAATCTCGCCTGCACCCGGGTAGACGGTGGCATCGGTATCGTCGCAGTCGTCGCCGCCGCAGTCACCATCGACAGACGCGAAGCCATCGAAGTCCGCGTCGCAGTTGTCTTCGCCGCTACAGTCTTGGTCGATGCCATCGTAGGGGATGTCTTCAGCGCCTGGGTAGATGGTGGCATCCGTGTCGTCGCAGTCGATTCCTTCGCAGTCCACCGAGTCAGACAGGACACCGTCGCCGTCTTGGTCGCAGCGGTCATCCGCGAGCACGGGTGGGTCATCCTCACCGTTGCAGTCGCTGTCGATGCCATCCCCTTCGATCTCGGGAGCGCCTGGGTAGATGGTGGCGTCTTCGTCGTTGCAGTCGATACCACCGCACTCTTCCGAGTCCGAGATCACGCTGTCACCGTCGATGTCGCAGCTAGGCGGGACGTTGTCTTCGCCGTTGCAGTCGCTGTCGATGCTGTCGTTGTCGGTCTCGGGAGCACCTGGGTAGATAGCGGCGTCTTCGTCGTCGCAGTCCACGCCGCCACACTCTTCCGAGTCCGCCGTATAGCCATCGCCGTCTTGGTCACAGTCATTGCCGCTACAGTCTTGGTCGACGCCGTCGTACCAGATCTCGTCTGCCGCAGGATTGATGTCTGCGCGAGCATCGTCACAGTCATCGCCACCACAAGACAGCGCATCTGACAAGAAGCCGTCGAGGTCGACATCACACAGGTCCGCGCCGTCGCAGTCTTGGTCAATCTCGTCGTACGGTGTCTCATTCGCACCGGGACGAACCTCGAGGTCCAAGTCATTGCAATCTAGAACAACGATGAATCCGTCTTGGTCTTCATCTGGGAAGCAAGCGTTTTGGCCACCATAGGCGCCCATGTCTGCTGTGGAGTCATTCCACCAGTCGAGGATGTCTGGGTTGCCAGCGTCTTGTCCCGGTGAGCCGTCTTCCAGCCACATCGCGAGGTCTCCGCACTCACCCGCCGGATCCGTGAACGAAACGGTATCGGTGATGTCGGTCGGTGCTGGAAACACCGGGGCGGCGTCACCTTGCGGGACCGTTGCCACACCGGAGTACAAGTTGTAGCCACCGGCGATGAACGAGGTGTCGAACAACTCCAGGGCCAAGTCGACGTTGCTGAAGACTGTATGCGCGACGCGAACGGGCATGTTTTCACCCACACCGCCAATCGCCACAGACTCCGCGGAGTCCGCGAAGGTGGTGAACTCCACGCTGAACCGACCGCGTGGTCCGACACCTGTCACACCCGTGTCTGGGCCAAATGTATCGAACCAATCTGTATCGCGTGCAGTGTCTGCACCGGTCCCTTCGGCCGAGACCGCAACCCGGCTCTGAAACCCACTATCGCCGAACGTATCCCCAAAGGTGTCACGGCCATTCTGTTCGACTACGGCGTCGCAGACGTCCAAGTTCACAACGGCATTCGACGCTGCAATGCCAGAGAATACGTTATTCTCGTGACGCAAGATAGGCCGACGCGCGCCGTTGGAGCTGAACAGCGGCGACTCGTAATGCTGAACAGCCGCGCCTACCGGGCTGTCGTCGCAGATCTCCGTGCAAGTCATGTCGAAGCTAGACACGTTCTGGGTGACAATATGGCCAGAGTTCAAGCCGGGATCAAGCTCTCCACGGAAGGCGGGGCTCTGGTTGTTGTTGCCCGTTGTGATGGCCGAGAACTCACCCGCGTGAATTTCAACGACATCGCTGTCACTGAACAGCGCAATGCCGCCGTCTTGGCCAGCTTCGAGATCACCAGCGACCACACCATGGATGCGAATGGTGTTGCCAACGCGCGCTGCGCCCCGTCCGAACGACAACAAGTCGAGGTACGGAGGGGTACATTGGGTACTGAAGCCAGAGGGCTCAAAGAAGTCTGACTGAATTTCTGTCGGGCCGGAGAAGATGAGCCCGCCGAAGTCGGCTGCCGAGGCGTTGGTCACCGACAAGTTGCTGATGTCGACGTACGAGCCGTCATTGAGTGCGAGGAAACCGCCGCTTCCGCTTGTAAACTGCTGCACAGGCTCACCACGCCGCTGCGGCTCATTCAGAAGCGTTTGGGCGCGAGCATTCGTGACGACGATGTCTTCGCCCAAGATGGTATTGCCATCATATGAAGCCCCAAACACACCGCCTGAAGTCGCCATTGCATCGGTAACCGTCAGGTCGCTGATGATCAGATTTCCAGGACGGCTACCGCGGAGCTGGTCACTGGTGCCAACGCGCTCGGAACTAGAGCCCTCGGCAACAGCTTGCTCCTCGTTACATCCGAATGGGAAGCAGTCGTTGAGGACGTACGATTCTTGGGCCGCGTTGAGATGTGCAAACCCGCCAGAGGTCTCGGCCAAGACGTCCGTGGCTGTTACGCCAGTAATGGTAGTGGTCGCGTTGTCCAAGGTGTGGATGACGCCGCCATAGCCAGCGGTCATGCCCTCGAAGGTCGTGTTGATGATGTCGAGATACGCGTCTCGCTCAAAGCCACTGTTAGCCTTGGAGCTGTGGTGAATGGCGCCGCCACTGTGAGCCTGCAGGTCCGTGAAGGTGGAGTCGACGATGGACCCGTCCCCGATCAACCGAAGGAAGCCACCGAAGCGCGGTTGACGTCCCGAAGTATTCGATGCCGTCACATTTGAGATGTCAACGCGACCCACTGCGTAGATTGCGCCCGCTCCACCTTCGACCGAACCGAAGGGACTCGCTCGGTACGACTCACCCGAGTTGTTGACGAACGACGTGTCCGAGATGACGAGGCTACCGGGACCAAATGCGTTCTCGTAGCTGATGGCGCCAGCGATGCTGTCGTCCTCCAAGCCGTTGTTCGTAAAGGTTGCGCCGGCAATCATGACGTTGGAGCCGCTACCAAACTGGCTGGACTGGGACTCTGCAATAATGGCTTGTTGCCCATTGTCCTCAAAGGTCGTTCCAACAATGTCGAGATTGGCGCCAGACGCTTCGAGCCCGTAACGGTTCTCCGCGAACGAGCCGCCAGTGATGACCCAGTCACCTAAGTCGAGGTTAGAGCCGCCACCTAGCCACCCAGAGACAGCGGTGTTGGTCAGGCTGCCGGAGTTGTAGGCGTACGTGTAAATGCCTTCGCCGGACTGCCCCTCGAAGCCGCCGTGGTTGATGATGGAGTCGGCAATGTCCAGAGTGAGGATGTCATCTGACACATCGCGGTAGGCGTAGATGCCGCTGACGAACCCAGAAAGCTCAACGTTGGCCAGTGTTGCACTGGAATCGATGAGGCGAATTGCAGGCGAAGAATTTCCATCTTCCTCCCCCACGAGGATTGAGTCAATCATGGTCAGCTCGCCACCGCCAACCACGATGGACGACCCGTCGCAGCGGGAACTCTGGCCGCCGAAGGCAGAGATGTCCCAGTTCTGCGCGCCGACGATGGTGAGGCCTTCAATTGTCAACGAATCACGGCTCGTCAGTGCGGGAATCCCTGCAGTGCTGACTGCGCCGGCCGTACTCGACAGCTCGATGGGAACGAACAAAACCGGAAGTGGGCTCTGTGCATTGCAGTCCGATGCGTCGAAAACATCCCCATTTGAGGGATCGTAGCTGTCCGAGACAACGGAAATTTGGTGCGGAGCATCAGCGAAGCCAGCACCATTGGCCGCATTGAAGGCTTCACGCAGACTTGCGAACTCGTTGTTCACGGCATCCGTAGCGCCTGTCACCGTGAAGGTATCGGCGGAAGCTGGCGTCGCAGCGGACAGGGCCAGGGCCACTACGAAAGATGCCCCGGTAGTTTGGGAATTCAAGACGCGCATCGGATCTCCGAGAGAGTACGTTGGTGGCGGTACCATACACCGAAAGCCCACTCCCAGCAGGTTCCAGGAAAGTTTTGGCCGAATGACCCGAGGGTATGGTAGAAGTTTTTCAGCGAGGTTCCCGTGGTGAAGTCCATCCAGGCATTTTGGAAATCAGAGGATGGTGCAACGGCCATCGAGTATGCTCTGATCGCTGCCAGTATTGCCCTGCTTGCCATCTCGGGAATGGTCCTGTTCGCCAATGCAAATGGCGAGAAGTATGACACCATTACGACCGCCGTGACTGCGGCTTCAGGGGGCGGCGGAAGCTAGGCCAACCCTAGCCCCTTTCCGCCCCGGATGGTGCCCTACGAGCGCGACTCCAACAGCTCCCACCGGTCGAACAGATTCTCCAACGCGTCCTGCTTCTCCTTTTGGGTCACGCCGAGTTCTGCGGCTCGGTCTCCCCCCGAATGGTAGGTCGCTGGGTCTGCCAATTCCGCGTCGATCTCAGCGATTCCGGACTCAATCGTTGCAATTTTCTCTGGCAGATTTTCGAGCTCTTTCCGCTCTTTGTACGACAGCGTCGACGGCGTCTCGGTCGTCTCGACAACGGCTTCGACAGCGGTCGTGTCCGGCAAGCGCAGTGCTTGCTGAGCGCGCTGGTAGGCCTCAAATTGTTGGCGGTCTGCGAACACCGTGGCATCGCCGAAGCCGTCCAGCCCCAGCACGCCCGTACACACCCGGTCCAAGAAGGCACGGTCATGGGTCACAACTACAACGGTGCCATCATACTCCAACAGTGCCTCTTCGAGCACGCGAAGTGTCAGCAAGTCGAGGTCGTTGGTCGGCTCATCCAGGAGCAGCAGATTGGCACCCTGAAGCATCAGCTTGGCCAGCAGTAGGCGAGCGCGCTCACCACCAGACATTCCGCTGACCTTCTGCTGATGCATCTCGCGCGGGAAGAGGAAGCGCTCGAGAAAGGTAGCAACGTGGAGGGTGTTGTCGCCCATGACCACGCGGTCATTCCCGCCGCCCACAGCTTCAAACAGCGTCTCATCTTCCTCGAGCCCGGTTCGGGCCTGGTCGAGGACGCCAATCTTGATGCGTGAACCCCGAACCACTTCGCCAGAATCAGCAGTCTCTAGACCACGAATCATCCGAAGCAGTGTGGTCTTTCCGGCACCATTTGGACCCACAATCCCCATGCGGTCACCAGGCCGGATGGTCATGTTCACGTCGCGGAACAGGGTCCGGTCGCCATACGCTTTGCTCACACCGTGCATCTCGATAGCCGTCGACCCGCCACGAGAGCGGCTCTCAAGAGCGAAGAAACTGAACTCGCGGACTGCAGAGAGCTTGGGCTGGGAGCGGAGTGCCTCTAGCCGCTTTAAGCGACCCTTCTGCTTTGTGGAACGGGCTGCCGGCGACCGGGACGCCCACTCGGCTTCCCGAGCCAGGAGAGACAGCGTGCGCGCCTCCGTACCCTCCATCCGTGCGCGACGTTCTGCGCGCGCGAGCAGGTAGTCCGAGTACGAGGAATCATCGTACACAACGCAGTGGCCATCTTCGATCTCGACCATACGATTGGCGACGGACTCCAGAAGATACCGGTCATGGGTGACCATGACGACGGCGCCCCGTTACCCCTTAAAAAACGACTCCAACCAACCTACAGTCTCGGCATCCAAATGGTTCGTCGGCTCGTCCAGCAGCAACACCTTTCCATCCGACAATAGGGCGATGGCCAGCGCTAGCCGGCGACGTTCTCCCCCAGAAAGCCGTGTCAACAGCGCACTACGGCTAGCCACGCTCAATCGCTCGCAGACGGCATCGACCTTGTGGTCAATCGTCCAGCCAACCTGGTCAAAACGGTCTTGAATCGCGGCAGCGGCATCGTGGTCACCGGCCTCGAGCTGCGCGCTGTAGTCCGCCAGCAACGCATCATGCCAAGCCGTCGCTTGGGTCAACGCGTCTGCGACCGTGTTGCCCAGCAGCTCGGGCTCTTGGGACAAATAGGCAATCTCGCCGGCGGCGAAGACTTCGCCATGGTCTGCCTCAACCTCGCCACCCAGGATAGACAAAAAGGTTGACTTGCCGCAACCGTTCGCACCGATGAGGCCAATTCGGTCTCCATCGGAAACGGTCAGGTCACACCCACGAAGGACCCAGCGGCCTCCCCAAGTACGTTCAACGGCTTTGGCAATCAGTAGCGCACTCATGAGCGGGACTCCGTAAGATCAAAGCGGTCATCGCGGCGGCGGATACTCGCCACCTTACCGGTGGTAGACAGCACACCCTGCACACCGCGGACGAGTTCTGCGGCGTTGCCTTCATCGGTGTCTACGTGCATTTCGAGGGCGTAGCTGTCTTTGACGCGTACGACAACGTCACCAAACACCAAGTCTCGCCCCTCCGTATCGAGTGCCACTTCCACAACATCCTTGTGGGAGACGCCGAACCGTTCAGCATCCGCTGGAGTCATGTGAATGTGCCGCTGCGAGCAGATGACACCCGACTCCAAGTCTACCGAGCCTTCGGGGCCTTCCAGCGTCAATCCTGGAGTATTATCAAGGTCCCCGCTCATTCGTACCGGGGCGTCAACGCCAAGCTTGAACTCGTCGGTTCGAGCGACCTCCACCTGGGTGCGGCCACGCGCAGGGCCGATGACTCGAACCTTATCGATGCGTCCGCGAGGTCCGACCAGGGCCACACGCTCCTTACAGGCGAACTGTCCAGGCTGGGTGAGCGCAATTTTTGGTGTCAGCGTCGCTCCCTCACCAAACAGGGCTTCCACATGCGCTTGAGTCAAGTGAACATGACGGGCACTGATAGCGACCGGAATCATTGGGCCCTCGGCCCTGTCACCCCCGTTCACCACCCGCAATACGGCACGGGCAATGGCCTGCTCCTCGTCCGTATGCACGGCGAGAATACGAACGCGGCTGTTCACGCGATGCAGGGATATGACAGGTTCATCTGCCGAAGCACGTGCGCTTCGATTGACGGTCTCGTCCAAGCGAATTCCCATGAACTCCATGCGCTGCAGCGCCCGATGGCGCATGGTCCCGCTGTTCTGGCCAATGCCACCAGTGAAGACCACGACATCCACACCGCCCATCACTGCAGCGAAGCTGGCGATGTACTTGCGTAGACGGTGTGCGGCGACGGCAATGGCCAAGCCTGCGCGGTCATCTCCATTCTCGGCTGCCGCTTCGACATCACGTAAGTCTCTTCCGACTCCCGACAAACCGGCCAAGCCGCTCTCACGGTTGAGCAGTACATCCACGCGTTCCACGCCATGTTCGCGGACCAACTGAAGGACCAAGCCCGGGTCAATATCGCCACTGCGCGTACCCATCACCAAGCCTTCCAACGGGGTCAGCCCCATACTGGTGTCGACGCTGCGTCCGTATTCAACGGCACAGACACTCGCGCCATTTCCGAGGTGACAGCTAATGATTCGGAGGTCGCGAATATCTTCTTCGAGGGCATCTGCCGCCCGCTTTGCCACAAACGAATGGCTAGGACCGTGAAATCCGTAGCGCCGGTAGGTCTCCGACTCCGCCAGCGCCGCTGGAAGCGCGTACGTGCGAGCCCTTCGGGGTAGCGTCGCGTGAAAGGCAGTATCAAACACCGCAACATGAGGAACATCCGCCAGTGCTGCGCGGGCCGCTCGGATTCCGGCAAGGTTAGCTGGGTTGTGCAGAGGTGCCAGTGCGGAGGCCGCCTGAATGCCTTGCTCAACGTCGTCGTCAATCGCTGTAGGCCTAGTAAATGCGGCCCCCCCATGCACGACCCGATGTCCAACGGCTTCGACGTCGTCATCTGCAAACAACGCCAATACCAATGACAGGGCTACTGTGTGGTCCGGCGCGTCTACTTGTTGGTCGTCCTGACCGTCCACCGACAGCGTTGCACCGTCCCCAATCCTGTCCACGTGTACTTGTCGAACACGCACACCGCTGACCGAGTGAATAAGGGCCGCCTTCAGTGAACTGCTGCCGCAGTTGAGGACGAGAACGTGCATGAAGCCTCCTTGGCCGCGCCGTGTATCCGGTCCGCGATAGGTGGCCCGTATGACTGATCTCCAGCCCCTGTGGGACGCTGCTCGCACCGCGCTCATCGGCGCCAAACCCGCGCACGACTTTCTGCACGTTCAACGTGTCACAACGAACGCACAGCGCATCGCAAGAGCTGAAGGAGCGGACATCGACGTGGTGACTGCAGCAGCGGTGCTTCACGAACTGGTCAACCTGCCAAAGGACCATCCGCGCTCATCCGAGTCGGGCGACCTGTGTGCCAACGCAGCCCGCACGTTGCTCACCGAACAAGGGTGGCCGGCGCACCGCCTAGATGCAGTCTGCCTGTGTATACGCGACCATGCTTGGTCGAAGGGTGCATCCCCCACCACGCTGGAGGTTGCCGTTCTGCAAGACGCTGACCGCCTCGATGCCATTGGCGCCATTGGCGTGGCCCGATGCATGGCCACAAGCGGAGAGCTCGGCCGCCGGCTGTACAACGACAACGACCCGTTCTGCGAAACTCGGACGCCCAATGACCGAGACAACGCACTCGACCATTTCTTCCGCAAGCTGCTGCACATCGAGGCTAAGCTGAACACCGAGGAGGGACGAAAAATGGCCCGCGAGCGCACCACATTCCTCCATCAGTTTATTGAGCAGCTGAAGACGGAGCTACTGCCGGATGCGCCGTAGTCTCCTTGTGATGATGTGGCTGGGCCATGCCGCATGTGGCGCCTCCCCAGGGACGCCCTTGCTCGACCCATCGGCTTGGCTGGAGGACCCGACGGCGGACCCGCTTCCAGACCACCGACAGACCGACGCTCCGTGTCTGCCACTTGGCGTGGAGCAAGAGCTTGGCGGCATTGAGATTCAAACAGGCGACTGCCCGTACGCCATCCTGTCTCAACCCATCCTTGCCGACGTCCGAGCGGGCCGCTCGCTCACCCTGTTGGCATGGCACAACGACCTTATCGCCCCAGAGCCAAGTGCAGGACACCTACTCCTCATTATGGGCGGCCAGACTCTCATCGATTGGACGCCCGAGATCCCATCCGATGCAGACGTTGTCGACGAGACCGTTGTACTCCTACAAAGGGTGCAAGCCGGCGACATGGCCATTCTACATCTGCACAACCATGGTGCAAATACGTGGAACGTAAACGCCGTTGAGGTTGGTGAGTAGCCCCTCTCCTCGGTACAACGAAAGAAACCCAGCTCTCAAAGGAGAACTGGGTTTCAAAAAGGTGATTGCGGAGACAGGATTCGAACCTGTAAGCAGAGGCTTGTAAGCCTGGCAAGCGACCGATTCGCTCAGCCCCGCGCTGTTGATCAACCCTTAATCGATGAGCCCGCAGCGTCAACCTCTCGGTCGATATTCTGCGATCTCAGTGCTTGTTCTGCTTGCGTGCCTTGGGCGAGTTCTTGCGAACGCGAGCGTTCGGCTTCGGCTTGGCCTTAGCGAATCCCTTTCCAGTCTTCTTTTTACCGGCCCGACTTGGCTTTTGCCCAGCAGCCAGATCCTTCAAGCGCTTAATTTCCGCGTGAGTGAGCCGGCGTACTTGACCGCGTTCCATACCGCGGATGGTCAACGTAGCGAATGTCTCGCGACGCAACTTGCTAACCGGGTGTCCGAGCTGGGCAAACAGCCGACGGATCAGACGGTTGCGGCCTTCGGTGACGGTGATCTCAACCCATGCATTGGTCTTGTCAGTGGCGTTCAATACACGGACCTTGGCCGGTTGAGTCCGGCCATCATCCAAGAATACGCCCTCCTGAATAGCCTTGATGTCGCGCTGGTCTGGAGTCCGGTAGACCTTGGCCATGTACCGCTTCGGCACTTCCCGCGAAGGATGGGTCAAGGCGTGGGCCATGTCGCCGTCATTCGTCAGGAGCAAGGCGCCTTCAGTGTCGAAGTCGAGGCGGCCCACGCTCTCCACGCGTTCGTTAACAGTGACTAAATCGAACACGCTCTTGCGGCCCTGTGGATCGCTGCGGGTGACGATGACGCCACGCGGCTTGTACATCAAGTAGTAGACCATGTCAGGTCGAGCAGGAAGCGGCTTTCGATCCACAGTTACGGTGTCGAAGGCAGGATTAACCACCACTGCGGGGGAGTCGAGCACTGTGCCGTTCACCGCCACACGGCCGTCTTTGATCCAGGCTTCTGCATCTCTGCGAGAGGTCATGCCCCGTTCGGCAATGAGCTTCGCAACGCGCACGCTGCGCGAGTTGTCGGGTTTATCTGTCACGTCGGTCACTCCGCGTCGAGCTCTTCTCGCTCGGCCAATGTCGGCAGGTCCCCTAGCCCTGTGAGTGAAAACGTCTCTAAGAAAGTGCGGGTAGTCGCGTATTGAAGTGGCTGGCCGGGTTCGTCTCGACGCCCCGCGATGCGCACCAAGCCACGTTCAATCAGCCCTTTCAGCACACCACCCGAGCCCACACCACGGACGCCATCAATCTCGGCGCGAGTCACAGGTTGACGGTAAGCGACCACCGCGAGCGTCTCCAGCGCGGCTTTTGACAAGCGCAGCGGCGTTCCGCCTTTGAGTAGACGGACCGCATCCGCATGAGCCGGCCCCGTTCGCATCCGCCAGCCACCCGCCAAGCGCACGACCTCTACCCCCCGTGACTGAGACGCACACCGTCCGGCTAGCTCGTGGATGGCTCTCTCAACAGCGATGGGATCCGGGTGTTCAAGCGCCGTGGCCAGCGTGCCGGAGCCCACAGGTTCGTCCGCCGCAAACAGCAACGCTTCCACCGCACTGATGAGATGTTCACCGTCGTTGTGCTCATCTTCAGGCGTATCGGACCATGGAGCGAGCCCCGGAAAGAGGACGACATCGCCACCATCCTTAGAACTCACCCTGCAGCTTCCTGGGCGACTTCACCCGAGACCTGCGACAGGTCGGCGTCTGGGGCGACCAGAGCAATGACCGACACGCGGCCTAAGTGCTCCGTTTGGTGCACCGTGACCCACTGGAGACGCGCCATCTCAAGAACTCCGATGAAGGTGACCACGCGATGGTCCGCGCGGGTCAACAGTGCCATGATGTCACGCAAGTCCATTTGTCCGCCAATACCGCCGAGCTGCAGCAGGACCTCGCGGCAGCAGGTGATGACGTCCGTCCCGCTGTCCGGGATGACATGCTGGTCTTCAGGCTCTTCGTTCTGCTTAGCGAGGAGGTCGTAGAAGAGATCGAGCAAACCAAACGCATCGATGGGGCTGTACACGGG
>JBLHSN010000018.1:0-37347 GCA_047626195.1 Myxococcota bacterium | reverse complement strand
CGAGCGCTCCGCGCAGAAGCCGAACGGTCACCATCATGCGGCGAGTTCATGGGTTGAGCCGCATCACACGTGAGCGCTGTGGGCTGTATCGGAGCGGCTGAGTTGCTCGCCTACAATCCACCGTAAGCTGTGGACCGTCGTGCCGTCGGGCCTCGGTGATGTGCCAGTCAACGACGTTCTCTACACCTAGCGACATCTCCACGTGGACCTTCAACGCGGCATAGTCTCCTGTTCCGGAGAAGGTCTCGGGCGACGCTCTTGGCAGATTCACCGTGGTACTGTCGACGCTGCGCCAGTCCGTCCGGCCCGCCAACACCCCTGGAAGTGAGTCCGGCATCGCCAAGACGTGCCTTTGAGCGTTCGTTGCCAACTCCTCCATCCGGGACAGAAACTCGGTGTCACACCATTGGTACGACGAGCTCCGTGCCACCTCCCAACCACCGCGGTCCACATACAGGGGTGGACCTCCACGTTGATGTCGGCCACCCCTGTAGTCGCGCAGCGCCGCCGCAATTCGGCCAGCCTCCGCGGTCCCTCCATTAAGGACGAGGGACAGCACCAGAGTCATCGGGTCCAGGTACCGGTTCCCTCTTCACGACCCGGAGTCGACTCGCTGTCGACTTAATGCTTTCATACCGAAGAGTCGTATTGAAGAGTGTCTCGACCGCTTTTCCCTTTGCCGCTCCTACCGTTCTGGCGTCAGGCATTTACCCGGCTATGTTCGGCGTCTCAAGCGCAGAATTGACCGCTCTACGAAAGAGATCGAATAACCTTGAGAATCAATCTAACCTAACAGACATGGGGTTCAAACCTTGACAACCGCGGGTGGAACGCCCCGGCCGGCGCGCTTGCCATGGTGATGCGGGCTTTCGCGAGGCAAGGCCCGCCGGCAGTCCTGTTCAATGACCCGATTATGAAGCGTCTTTTTGACTTCTTTGTGTTGGCGAATGGCAGTTGCGAGGAGGTCTCATACGGCTCCCGTGGTGCCCCGCACAGCCGGACCTACGGTGACTTGAGCGGTGGCTTCCACTCGGGTGCCACCTCTCAAAAGTCGCTTGTGCGAGGGAGTGGCGATGACCCGCACTTTCCAGTTTGGCCTGTAAGGCGACGTGTTGAACATTCGCGCCCTCCGTACCCGTGGGACACATTCAAGCCGTGGTCGCTATTGCTATTTAGAAAGACTTGCTCTCCCAACGTGACAACGACGGCTGTGACACCCCGAGGTTTCGCGACACGTGTGAAGGCGAAAGCCCGGGTCCTAGGACCAATGCGACCGCTTCCTTCTTGCAATTTATGAGTATTTATTTCTAGCCACTTGGCTCCCTGCCTATGCGGAGCGTCCGACCCGGAGGGGGAAGGTCACTTTCACAGCAGTGGTGGATGGCGGAAGAGCGGACGCGTCAGAGGTATTCATCACACCTACTGAACACAGTGGGATTTCGGTGAGTGTCCCCTTTAAGACAGGGTCTCTCCGAGTACCCGAAGTCGAAGATGGCAAACTTTCGGGTTGAAAGACCTAGATGTCAGAAAGGCCGAATTCGGTGACCGAAGACCCCGTCTGACATCCGTTCTACCGATCACTCTCTGCTACAGGCAGCCCGGCTGGCCTTCGTTGGCGAATCTGGTGACCGCTTCGAGAGTGTCTTCAATGCCGCGTGCTGCCATCCGGCTCGCGAGACCTGCAGGCACGCTTCCGCCTGGGTCACTCCACACGTAGTACTCAATGAGCGTGCTCGACCCATCGATATCCGCCATGAACCAGGCGCCCTTGGTGAACTCAATCGGAATACCTGCGTCCATGGCGGCTTGACCGGAAGCCGTAGTCACCAGAGCTGGGTCGTTGTTGGACTGCCAAGTGTTCTCGCGTACGCGACCCCTTGTGGCCGATGAAATAGCGTCATTCGCGGTGATGAACGTGATCCACCAGCGGTCAGTGACCCATGGAACCGGAAGCAGCTGAAGTACGCCGCGACCACTGCCACATCGCGTTCCCGAGACGATTTCACTGGACTCAAGCTTGTTGTAGGCAACCTGACCATTATCGTCGTTGATCGCCGCCCATACACGGTCGATCGGCGCGTCGACCACTGCGACTCCCCACGCCTTCTTTGCCGCATGCCCTTCGACGGAGACGATGCCAGTCTCGACACCTCCCAGCTGAATGCTCGTGTACGCGCTCTCTGGGATGGTCGGCACCCCTTCGGCAGCGCGCAGGCTTCGAACCGTATCAATCTCCGTCAATCGCGACGCAATGGCCGCCGGATCCGCTGCCGCCGCCACGCCTACTGCCCATGCCATCAACCACAACACACCGCCTCCTAAAACCGACCGACCCGTTGAGCCGTCGCCGTAGACAACCCGTAGCGCCCCCCGTCTGATTCCACCATGATACCGTCGAGACCAGAGACGCTCTGGGAGCCCATGACCAAGCACCTGTCCGAAGCCGAGCGAAGGGCACAAATTCTGCGCGCGGCGCGTTCCGTATTCATTGAGGAGGGATTCTTGGTGGCACGGGTGTCTGACGTGGCGAAGCGCGCGGGACTTTCCAAGGGAGCGGTGTACTTCTACTTCCCATCGAAGAAGGAGCTGTTCTTGGCACTCGTGCATGAAGAGCACGAGAACACCCATGCGTTCATTGATGAGGCCGAGCGGGATAATCGCCTGGCTCACATCAAGCTCCTCGACCTTGGTCAGCGTTATGTCCAGTACTTTGCCGGTCTCAAGACACCGCCAAAGTTCTTCCTCATGATGACCGAGCAGGCTGTGCGCGACGAAACGATTCGCGAAGAAGTCCAAGCCGTCCACCAGCGATTTTTGGATGCTGTTACCGGCATCATTGCGCAAGGCGTTGCTGAAGGGACCTTCCGACCCCTAGACCCCAGCGTCGTCGCCCAGATGCTGAAAGCCATGATCGACGGGTTCGCCGGAGAGTCCGCCATCGGCGTGCGCCCGGATGCACAAGCGCTGAAGACGGACGGCATCAACCTCATCCTCCATGGCATCCTCGCGAATCCAATGGAAACCCCTTCGGAGTCAGCTTGACAACTTGTATTGCTGCGATCGCCGCCGACCGTTCGGTGTGGACGCTCACTCCGTCCGGCAAGTCCATCGCCCACGGTGCGATCGATGTTCCGCTGATCTGGGGAGGCTGGGACGTCCAAGGGACCGAGTCAGCGCCCTTCTCATGGCCCACTTGGTCATCCGATGGAAAGCAGATTGCCTGCTTCCGTCTGCCCGGAAAAGGTCGCAACAGCGCTGCGCTCTACATCCTAGACGCTGACGGTGTGCAAGCCCGTGAGGTCGCAGACCTCGGCGACCGTCTACCCATCTACTTGTTCTGGGCACCAGGAGACCAGCACGTCGCAGTGCTCACACAGAAAGGTCCCGACCTGTCGTTGTCGGTCTTCAGCGCCTCGGAGCTTGGTCAAGAGAGCCACATGGCGACCGGCTCCCCACTGTTCTTTACCTGGGCCGGTCCTTCTCATGTAGCCGCATTTGTCGGCAACCCCACCGCTGGCCCCCAAATGCAGCGAATGGCCATTGGTGCCAACCGCGCGAGTACCGTTCTACCTGGTCGTCCGGGCAACTTCTGCGCACCGCTTTGGATGGGCGAACGCGCGGTCTTCGTCCACCATGAGCCGAACAAGACCCAGCTCGTCACGTCGTCAGCACTGGATGCCGAGCTACATGTGCTGGAGAACCTGGAAGGGCTTGTAGCCATGTCCGCGTCCCCGGATGGTCGAACCATCGCCCGCGCCCTCGCCACAGACGGCGATGGCACACCGTACCGGCAGCTGGGACTCGTGGATGTTGTCACCGGGGAGGTCCGCGAACTGACCGATGCTCCGTGCCTGGCCTACATGTGGAGTCCGGACGGCAAAGCCATCATCACAGCTCGCGTAGACACCAGAAAGAACCTGCTGAGCTGGCAGCGCATTGATCTCAACGGTGAGGTAACGCCGCTGGCGGAGCTGTATCCGTCGCGGGACCTCGGCTTCTACCTTCGCTTCTTCGAGCAATACAGCCAGTCGCACCATCTGATGGACCCTTCGGGCCGCTACCTGCTTCTTCCCGGCAACCTGCTCGGTCGCGGCGACCCGAATGGCCCCGGCCGCCTGTGGCGTGTGGACTTGCAAAACGGGGAAATCGAAGACATCGCGGATGGCGTGTTCGGCGTTTACGCGCCGACACTGGCCGGATGAGCCCGACACGATAGTCGGCCTCCATCTGGAGGTGTGCGATGGGTCTACGGACGCAGCTGTTCAATATGTTCTCAGGGTCGGCCGTCGATGAGCGCGTGGAGGCCCTAGTGGCATCCATCCTGCTTAAGAATCAGGACCGTACGGCGTCTGACGCCCTAGACCTCGCTCGCGAGGCTTTGACGGCGGCAAAGCAAGCACATCAACTCGCCAAGAGCGCGCTAGCGACCGCCGAGTCTGGTGCAGACGGTGTGAGCGATGTCGAAGACCAGCTGTCTGCACTCACGCATCGCCTCGGAGTCCTCGAAGCGCCGCCAGTCGACAAGACACCTGCACCGGCGAAGAAGCCTGCAGCCAAGAAGACTGCGACGAAGAAGCCTGCAGCCAAGAAGACTGCGGCGAAGAAGAAGACTGCGAAGGGTAAGCCCCCTGCCAAGGGGTAGAGTCGCGAACCGCGACATCTCCGCAACGCGACAGCGTGCACAACAAAAAACCCCGCCGGTCGACAGCTCGACCGGCGGGGCATTTTTTTAGTGTCGGACTAGATGTCGAAGGTGACGCCCTGAGCGAGCGGCAGATCCGGGCTCCAGTTGAGCGTACAAGTCTGACGACGCATGTACGCCTTCCACGAGTCCGAGCCCGCTTCGCGACCGCCGCCGGTGTCCTTCTCGCCGCCGAATGCGCCGCCAATCTCGGCACCGGAGGTTCCGATGTTGATGTTGGCGATTCCACAGTCAGAGCCATTGTGAGCCAAGAAGCCCTCTGCAGCCCGGAAGCTGTCAGTGAAGATGGCGCTGGACAGACCCTGGTCGACGCTGTTCTGACGCGCGATAGCATCCGCGAGTTCGGTGTACTCAAACACGTACAGGATTGGGGCGAAGGTCTCTTCGTTG
Source organism: Myxococcota bacterium (assembly GCA_047626195.1). Taxonomy (GTDB): domain Bacteria; phylum Myxococcota_A; class UBA796; order UBA796; genus CAJXTB01. The sequence continues at coordinate 32,255 of JBLHSN010000018.1, read as the reverse complement.
GCAACCGGCAAGTCGCCGCGAACGCGCACGACAGTCGGGCGTACGTAGAAGCCGGGGCGGTCGATACGCTCGCCACCGGAGAGAACCTCGCCGCCTTGTTCCTTGACCTTGGCAATGGCTGCTTCGTAGGTCTTCACAGCGTCTTCGTCGATTAGTGGTCCGAGGAGCGTACCTGTGGCGAGCGGGTCACCGGCTTCGATGGAGTCGTACGCAGCGACGAGCTTGTCGGTGAAGCTGTCGATGATGTCCGAGTGAACGAACAGGCGACGGGTCGACGTGCAGCGCTGACCGGCAGTGCCGACGGCGCCGAAGGCCACACCACGAACAGCGAGATCAAAGTCGGCGTCCTTGTGAACGATAATGGCGTTGTTGCCTCCAAGCTCGAGCAAGCAACGGCCAAGGCGCTGTGCGACGCGAGCGCCAACAATACGACCCATGCGGCAGGAGCCGGTTGCCGAGATGAGGGGGATACGACGGTCGTCGATCATGGCCGAACCAACGTCCGCATCATCACCAATGATGAGGGACATCACTCCGCCAAAGCCGTTTTCCTGCATGACCTTGTCGCAGATGAGGTGCGTGGCAATCGCGGTGAGCGGTGCCTTGAGTGACGGCTTCCAGATCATGGTGTCGCCGGCAACCAACGCAACCAGAGCGTTCCAGGCCCATACAGCATTCGGGAAGTTGAACGCGGTGATGATACCGACAACACCCATGGGGTGGTATTGCTCGTACATGCGATGCTGCGGGCGCTCGGAGTGCATGGTCAGGCCACTGAGCTGGCGCGACATGCCGACGCACAGGTCAGCCATGTCGATGGACTCTTGGACTTCGCCAAGGCCTTCGGACAGCACTTTGCCGACCTCAATGCTCTCGAGCTTGCCGAGGTCATCCTTGTGCTGGCGAAGCGCTTCGCCAATCTGGCGGACGATCTCTCCGCGCTTGGGAGCGGGAACCATGCGCCACGTCAAGAAGGCTTCTTGAGCCTTGGTGATGATGGTCTCGTAATCAGCGAGGTTTCCGAGGCGGACACTTGCGATGGCCTCGCCGGTTGCAGGATTGAAGCTCTCGACGATGCGACCTGTGGTCGTCATTTCGCCGTCGCAAAAGGCTCCGTTGTTGACGTCGGACAGTCCGAGACGGGACAAGAGATCAGTCATGGCGCACTCCAGGGAAGGGCGGCGCGGCTTAATCGGTTGTGACAGCCAGAGCCCGGAGTCCCTTGTGCGCACAGCTTTCGTTACCCTGTCCCTCGCTTGTTCCCTGCCCGCGCTCGCTCAGGACGTCATCTCGTTAGAGTACGACCGAAGCGTGCCTATGGGTGAGACCCCTGAACTTCGTGTTCGCGCCAACGAACCGGTCCGTCTAGACCTGTCGATGGACTGCGGAACTGGGCGAATTACCTCGAACCATCGTGTGGCCCAGGGAGATGTCGAGACCATCGCACTTCCCGGTCGGTGGAACACCGCCGATACCAAGTCGTGCAGCGGTGAGCTTGCCGTCGTCGCAGACACCGGTGCTTCAGGCTCCATGAACCTCAGTTTTGACGTCTCCATCATCGGTGCCTTGTCGCTCGACGCCACCCTCGAAGACATTGACTTGGCCGGCGCCATGGTCACGGTACACGCCGCCCGTCCTCTCGCAGAAGTCCGCGTGCGCGCCATTGGAGTTGGCGGAGTCATCGTCGGGACGGGCCGAGCGAACCCCAATGATGCAGATCCACGTCTCACTTGGTACCCCAACGACCAAGAAGTGGTGAAGCTGGAGATCGAGGCCTCGGACAACCAGGGTGCGAATGCGACACTGACTTTGGTGCCTTGGTCCTACGCCATCCCTCATGAGGACGTCGTCTTTGCCAGCGGTGCACACGCCATCATTGGAGACCAAACACCCAAGCTCGAAGAAGCATGGACGGACCTCGAAGGGGTGCTGGAGCGCTACGGATCCGTGGTCGACGCGAAGTTGTATGTCGGCGGCTACACCGACACGGTTGGAGATGCAGGTACCAACTCAGCCCTCTCGGGTCGACGAGCACGGGCGATTGCTGCGTGGTTCCGCGGCCGCGGGTTCGCTGGTGAAATCTCCTGGCAAGGTTTTGGCGAGCGGGTGTTGGCGGTCAGCACGCCCGATAGTACCGATGAGTCTCGAAACCGACGAGCGGTGTACGTTATTGCGGCAAATCCCCCAACGTCCGGGGACTTTCCCAGTAGTAATTGGACCCCCCTCCGCTAGCGGTGCTACTGCCAACCAAGTCCCGTGAAGTTGCAGTTCGGAAATGACACAAGTAGGGTCCAGCCACTCCGAGACTGTTCGGACTCCATCCCCTCGGAAGGCGCATGATGCGATTGTACCCCTTCGGCGCCCTGCTCGCTGTGGCCTCTTTCACCGCAGTCCTGACGGCATGTGACAGCTCTGAAGACCCAGACACCACCGAAGGAACTGAAGTTGGCACAGAGGTAATCGACAGCACAGAAGCCGCTGCCTTCGAGACCGGTATCGATATTTTCGGCATTGCCGGAGAGGCAAACGTTACCTTCAACGGTGATGCCGCTACCGTTTACTCTGGAACCACGCAGATCTTCGATCGCGCAGCGATCGACGGTCCGCTCGGCACGGCTGGGGACATCCTCTGCCAGTACGTCTACCCAGCGACCGGCACCCCGTTCGAGCTCACCCAAGAAGGCGTGGACTCGGACAACAATCCCAGCGTCGTCACCTGCGAAGGGTGCGACTTCGCGTTCGAGTTGACGCATGACGCCCCAACTATCGCGGGCGAAGGTCCCTACTGCGAGTACTGGTACGCCGATACCGACTGGGGCAACGCATTCCCCGTGTTGGACTACATCGTGGCCTACCACCCCGCGTACGACATGCCCGACACCGAAGAAACCGAATCCGACAGTGCTATTCTGCAGTTCTACGATGGCTCTGGCGACACCACCCAGTACGACGACGACGGCAACGAGATTGAGATTGAAGCCCAATGGTTCGCGAGCGGAGCTGCAATTCTCGACGACGATACGCTGTCGTGGACGAACATCATCTCGTACTACCAAGTCTTCGAGATTGGCTACTACGAGTAAACGCGCCCTACGGCGATGCGTCCTCTGCTGATTCTGAGGCCAATGCCGCCGTCGCTTGTTCAAATCGGGCTTGGGCGCGCTCCATTTCGCCTTCTTTTGCCAGAAGATTGGCGTCCAGTAGCAGCAACGCGCTCCACTCCGGATGAAGAGCCAATCCTCGGTCCACAGCCTGGCGAGACGCTTCGAAGTCTTCGAGATTGAACAAAGCTTGGGCCTGCGCCTGCCGCAGCGCAGCACTCTCGCCACGCAACAGCAGCAGACGTTCGACGGCCACAATCAGCAGGACCCAATTCTTTTCGTCCGACAGCAACACCTGAATAGCTCGAAGAGCAGCGTCGTTGGTCGGGTGAAAGCGCAGCTCCCGGTCCAAGCGGGTTCGTGCCCGTTCCGCATCGCCAGCCAACTGAGCACGCACGCCAACATGCTGACAGACAGAGCGCAGTGGGCGGTCCGCGTCACAGCCACGGTCTAGGTACGGGGCTGCCGCCTCGGGGTCGCCTCGGTGCATGAGCATCAACCCGACAAGTGCGGAGACACCAACGTCTTCGGGGTGTCGCTCCAGTGTCGTGAGCCCGAGAGCGAGGGCTTCCTCCGGCGAGCCATCCACCTGCATCAACGCCCACACCGCTCTGGAACGAAAGCCAGGATTATACGGCATCTCTGCAGCCAGCTCTGCGTACAGGATCGATGCCGCTCGGAACTCACCGGTGGACATCTGCGACGCCGCTTGCGCATGACGCCCCGCTACACTTTCCGCGAACTGCTCTCGGATATCGTGGAGTTGGGCCACAGCTCCAGCCGTGTCTTCCATCTGCCGAAGCGTGCGGTACCGGCGAAGCTGAAGGTCGATGAGCCCAGGATACCGCTCAATAAGCTCTGTCAGAATACCCAGCGCACCCGCGTAGTCCTCACTGTCGCTCAGCTGTGGCACACGCCTCATGCCGTCCAACAAGGTTTGATGGTCCTTTGCATCCGGTAGGTCGGACAACACCATGGGCGAAACGGTCCCCTGAACGTAGCCCAGCTGCTCCAGCTGAAGAGCCAGCTCCGGGTCAGACACACCCACGGTCTGGGACGGCTGGGGCATAGCCAGGGCGGTCAGCGCATGCCGCATCTCCAACACCCGCGCGGGGTCATCCCCTGCAAGATTGTGCCGCTGCGACGGGTCCACATGCACATTATATAGTTCTGGTTTAGGCTGCTCAATGAACACATAGTCGCCGTCCACCAGCGTCTGATGCGGCGCCAAACCAAAGTGTTCCGCCAGCTGCCACGACTCCATGTACAGCGGACGGCTAGTTCCCGGAACCACAGCGCCATCCACGTTCTCAAGCGGTGGTAGATCCAACATATCGAGCAGTGTCGGAGCGACATCGACCAAGCTCGTCGGGGTGCTGACAACACCCGGCTCTACCCCTGCGCCGCTCACAATGTACGGCACGTGCTGAGTGCTGTTGTAGGTATACAGGCCATGTCTGGACTCGCCGTGCTCGCCGAATCCTTCGCCGTGGTCGCCCACAATTACGAAAATGGTGTCGTCGGTGCCGAAGGCCTCGACCAAGCGTGCGACTTGGTCGTCGACATAGGCCAGTTCGGCGTCGTAGGGCCGACCCGGCAGTGCCGCTGCGTAGGGCTCTGGCGCTTGGTACGGCAAGTGGGCGTCGAACAAATGCACCCAAAGAAACAGCGGGTCAGTGCTCGACTGGCTGTCTTTCCAGCGCAGTGCGTCATCGACCACTGCGGCCGCAGGTCGTTCGCTGTGCCACAGGTTGCTGCTACCGCCAATGCCTTCGCTCATGAACACGTCGAAACCTTGGTCGAAACCCCACACCGGAGTGGTCACGAAAGCAGCGACAGAGGCGGCTGTCCGCCACCCTTGCCCGGCCAATACTTCTGCAAGTGTGATGAACTCCGGCCTCAACACCCCAACCCCATTGCTGCGAATCGTGTGGTGGGGTGGATACAAGGCCGTGAACAGCGAAGCGTGAGCCGGGATGGTGAGTGGAAGCACCGAGTAGGCGTGTTCGTAGCGACGGCCAGCGCGTGCGAGACCGTCTAAGGTATCTGTCCGGGCGCCCTCATATCCGTAGCTACCGAGACGGTCGGCGCGAGTAGTGTCTAGCGTAATGAGCACCACATTCGGACGTTGCGCGACAGCCGGCGGGAGCGGCTCAGCGCTCCGACATCCAGCCAGGGTCAGCACAGCGGCACAGTACAGCCGATACCCGCTCACGGTTGGGGCGCCACCGGGATGAGCTGCTCGAGGGTGCGGTCCGGATTTTGGTTCAGCACCTGCCATGCCTCGCGGAACTGAGCCTCGCGGACCTCATCTCCGACGGCACGGGCCAAGTACCAGCCGCTGGCTGCGTCTTCTGGGTGCGGCGACGCAAGCAGGTCTGCAAATCGCTGGACTGCAGCGTCCGTTCGGCCCAAGTCCACCAGCACACGAACTCTAATTGCGCGTGGCAACGCCGAATTTCGCGGTCGCAGATTGGGGGCACGAAACACTGCCAACGCCGCAGGTGCACGTCCCATTCGACGCAGTGCCTCAGCACGCAAGATCTGCACCCGGACCTGGTCTCCGGTGCTGTCGAGAGTAACGGACAAACCCTCATACGCAGTGAGCGGGTCACCCACATCTAGAGCACGCTGCGCATCCATTAAGGCCAGCTGATGGGGCACACCTGAGTCCGCATAGACTAGTGTCAACGCAGATAAAGTTTGCATAGCTGCAAGAAGGTCTGCTTCATCGCCCCGCTCCACGGCGTCCCACCCCTGAGCCAACGGGACCATGATCTCGCCGCGCAGAGTGGGCTGCAGTTCTTCCAACGTCAATGCGAGAGCGAAGGAGTCTCCTATTGCGGCTTCCGCCAGCCCACGTAGGTACAGAGCGGGAGCTAGATTTGGCTTGAGCAGCAGCGCGTCATCCGCCGTCTCACGAGCCTGTTCATACTCGCCGAGCCGGTACCAGCACCACCCTTCTACGACCGCAGCCCGTGCGTTGTACGCACCGGACGAACGCCAAGGAGCAATCACCTCAATGGCCTGCTTGCACTGTCCAAGTCCAGCGTAGCTCCGAGCCAGACCGATCCAGCCACCAGGCCGTGAGGGCGTCTCTTCTGTGACTTCCCGAAACTCCTGCAACGCCTCGAAGTAACGGCCTGCCAGCAGCTTTTGCTGGGCCACCTGAACATCACCCGCCGACAAAATGGGCAACAGCAACAGCAAAATGAGCGGTCTAATACGCACGTGGTCCCCAACGAGAGCGCAACCGTAGCGCACCTCGCGACCGGTCGCACCGTGGTACGAGGCCGTCCTGATGGAGGATCTGATGTCCCTTCCCCAAGCCAACGACGCCGCCACTGTTACCGCCAGCGTTCGCGCCATGAATCGAGACGCTGCAAGGGCCCGACGAGACACCCTTGTTCCCGAGCTCGTTCGGCACAATCGGCTGTACCATACCGAAGACGCCGCTGAGATTGACGACCGCGCATACGACCTGCTGTACCGCGAATTAGAGCTCATAGAAGACCGCTTTCCCGACCTTGTACTTCCGGACTCACCCACACACCGCGTTGGCGATGCTGCGGTCGAGGGCTTGGTGCCCTTCATCCACGCCCAGCCCATGCTCTCCCTCGGCAATGCGTTCAGCGAAGCCGACCTGCGCGACTTCGACAGTCGACTTCGCAAGCGCTTGGCAGACCAGTGCCCAGCGATCATTCCGTACATTGTCGAGCCAAAGCTCGACGGCCTAGCCATGGAGTTGGTGTACGAAGACGGCGTCCTGACTGGTGCAGGTACCCGTGGAGACGGCGAACGTGGGGAAGACGTGTTGCACAACGTGCAGACCATTCGAGCCATTCCTTCCCGACTTGCGACCACGACGCCTCCGAGGCGAGTAGACATCCGTGGCGAAGTGCTGTTCGACGTCGCCGGATTCCACCGCATGAACGAGACCCGCGTGGCACGCGGAGACAAGGCGTTTGAGAACCCACGCAACGCTGCCGCAGGAACCATTCGTCAGCTGGACCCTAGCGTTACAGCACGCCGTCCGCTGACCTTTATGGCGCACAGCTTTGGTGCCAGCGAAGGCGTGAATCTACCGGAGACGCACCACGAACAGCTCGCACTCGTGCACAGCTGGGGCATGCCCATCAACGCCATGAATACGGTATGCAGTGGGATTGATGACGTCATCGAAGCCATTGCCAAAGTGGGAGCCGCTCGCGGTGACATGGCCACCGAAATTGACGGTGCTGTGGTCAAAGTAGACGACGTCCGCCTGCAGCGCGAGCTCGGCTTTGTGACGCGTTCGCCGCGCTGGGCGATTGCCTACAAATATCCACCAGAACAGACGACAACCGAGCTGGAAGATGTCGGCTTTCAGGTGGGCCGAACCGGCGCCATCACCCCTGTGGCCTACCTCAAGCCCGTGCGCGTCGGCGGCGTCACAGTGTCACGAGCAAGTCTGCACAACTCGGACCAGCTCATTCGCTTGGATCTGCGTATCGGCAGCACAGTTGTGCTCCAACGCAGCGGCGACGTCATTCCGCAGGTGGTGGGCGTCGTTCCGGATGACCAGCATGAAGAGCGTCCCGCAGCGACCTATCCAGAGACCTGTCCCGAGTGCGACACCCCCCTCGTGCGCGACGGCGATGCAGTGGTCATTCGCTGCCCAAACACCTTGTCCTGCCCCGCTCAACTGCGCGCAGCCGTGCGTCACTTTGGCTCCAGGCTAGCCATGGACATTGAAGGGCTCGGCGAGAAGAGTGTGGAGCAGCTCATCCAGAGCAAGCTCGTCACCCGCGTCTCCGACCTGTACGCGCTGACCGTGGACCAAGTCGAGAGCCTCGAACGCATGGGTCCCAAGCTGTCCGAGCTGCTCGTGGCGAACATCGACAAGTCCCGCGCGCAGCCGCTGCGTCGCGTCCTCACGGCCCTGGGCATTCCCGAAGTGGGTGAGTCCACGGCACGGGATCTAGCGGCCCACTTCGGCGGCATCGATGCCCTGGCGAACGCGTCTCTTGAAGATCTGACCGCCATCCACGGTGTTGGCGATATCGTGGCGCGGAACCTCATCACCTGGTTCACCGACTCCAAACATAGCGAAGAAGTTGCCCGTCTTCGTCAGCTTGGCGTCCAGTTCCCCGAAGAGGAAGCGGCATCCGACCAGCCGACCAACGAAGCGGTAGCCGGCAAGACCTTCGTCCTCACCGGCACCTTGCCGACAATGACCCGAGGCGAGGCAAAAGCCCTTCTTTTGACGGCAGGAGCCGCGGTGAAGGGCTCGGTGTCGAAGAAGACCGACTTCGTCGTTGCGGGTGCGGACGCCGGCAGCAAACTGGTGAAGGCACGCGAACTAGAGATTGCCGTGTTGGACGAGAACACGCTGCGAAAGTTGCTGGGCATCGCCTAGCAAGCCGCGGTTCGGGGTTCGCTCTGCGGGAACTCTTGGCAGCGCGGGGTTCAAGTGGCGGCAATTTTCGCAGCGTGGGAGGTCCGCTGTCAGCGAGCCTTCATCAGAGCGCGCGCCTCACAGCACTCTGGTGAGCGCGAAACCTGCGCAGGTCGAAGGTCTCAAGCGTGCCGGAACCACCAGTGGCAGTTGTCTTGATAGCTCAAGGCTGACCGCTGAAAGCCCGTCTGACGTTGCGCTTTGCCACGCCGCGCCCGAACATCGTCGAAAATCTATCACCCCATGTCCCACATGAAGACACGGGGCATAAGCTGATCACAGAGTTTTTCCGGCTACGAACCGCCAGCAAACTGGCGTATCCCGCCATGGATCGTGTAGAGTTTGACACAGTCCGGTGTTGTCGCGATACTGGCGTTCCCCCCGCGGAGCCGGACCTCGGTTCCCACCCCTCTCCCAACCACCTCGGTACCCCATGTCATCCGACCTCGTTCAGCTCCAGGAGACGGAGCCGGCGTTGCTTGTAGAGCAAGCCAGGAACCTCGGTGTACGCGACGCAGACACCCTGCATCGTCGAGACCTTGTCTACGCGATTGCGACCGCCGAAGCGGAAGCTGAAAACACGACTCTCGGTCGTGGTGTTCTGGAAGTTCACGGGGAAGGCTTTGGCTTTCTCCGCTCACCCGACACGAACTACCTCCCTGGTTCCGATGACATCTACGTGTCGCAGAGCCAGATTCGGCGCTTCAAACTCCAGACCGGCGACACCGTCATTGGCCAGGTTCGTCCTCCCAAAGAGGGCGAGCGCTACCTCGCGTTACTGCGCGTGTTGCTGGTCAACAACGACCGGCCTGGCGTGGATGCCCCGTCTTTTGAGACGCTGACCGCCATCTACCCCGACGACCGCATACAGCTCGGCGCTTACCCTCTGCTATCCGCAGTGGACCGCGTAGCGCCTCTCGGGCTTGGACAACGTGGCGTTCTCGCAGCCCCCGCGCGCACCGGACGCGTCGGCATTCTTCGCGAGCTGTGTGACGCCTTGACCGCCGACGAAGACTTGGACGTCACCGTCCTGCTGATCGACGAGCGGCCAGAAGAAATTCAAGAGTGGCGGAAAAACTCCAACGCTGAAATTATCGCGACTCCCTTCGACGAACCTCCTGCCCGGCACGTTCAGGTTGCCGACATCGTCTTTGAGCGGGCTCGTCGAATGGTTGAGCGCGGCGACGACGTCGTACTTATTGTCGACAGCCTCTCCCGGTTGCTCCGTGGCTGTCTGTCCGACAGCAGCACAGGAGAGCGTCACGGCGGTGGTGTCGACCCTGCCGCCCTTCACCGTGTGCGTCGCTACATGGGCGCTGCACGCGCCCTAGAAGAGGGCGGAAGCCTGACCGTCATCGGTGTTGTCAGCGGCGATAGCCACAATCCGATCGACACTGCCCTGCTCGACGACCTCAGAGACGTCGTCAACTGGGAATGCACCTTGTCCACCACGCTGGCCAACCGCGGCCTGCGCCCGCCGATCGATGTTCATCGCTCTGGCACCCGACGCGTCGAGCGCTTGCTCACTGACGCAGAACACACCGCCTACCTGCAGTGGCGCAAGAGCTTGACCGGGGATGATCTCGAAGATGGCCACGCACTGCTAGCTTGGTCCGCTCCTGCACTTGACAGCGCAGTCGGATCAGGCAATTAAGAGCCGGTTCGCGTGGTACCGCCACGCCAGGAGAATCTCATGAAGGCTGACATCCATCCAGAGTACCGTTTTGTCGTGTTCAAGGACATCCAAACCGGCTTTGAATTCTTGACCCGCAGCACCATCGCGGCCAAGGAAACCACCACCTACGAGGGCCAAGAGTACCCGAGTGTCACAATGGAGATCTCGTCCGAGAGTCACCCATTCTACACCGGTACCCAGAAGCTCATGGATACCGAAGGACGCGTCGAGAAGTACTACCAGAAGTACGGCTTCCAGCGCACCGAAGAGGCCGGCGGCGACACAGCCGAGGCCGAGACCGCCGAAGCATAGCGGTCGGGCGGTATCGCGAGTGGGGCGTTTGGTTCCACTCGCTCCAACCGCCCATCGGTCCATCCGAAGGGCGAATGTCGTCTGCGCATGAATCGCAGACACCCCGCCATCGGAGGCCATTGTGCTCGCGAAAGTAGATTCCATCGCACTGCGTCTTGAGTCTGTGAACCAACAGCTCATGGACCCAGACATTGCGCGGGACGTGAAGCGTCTGACGTCTCTGTCGACAGAGCACGCTCATTTGAGCCGGGTCGTCGACGCTGGGAAAGAGCTGCGCCGCGTCATCGAAGAGTTGGAAGACGCCAAAGAGATGTTGGCGGAAGACGACGACGAGATGCGGAGCATGGCGAAAGCCGAGATCTCTGCATTGGAGCCAGCTATCATAGCGGCAGAAGATGCCCTAAGGCTGTTGCTTCTGCCTGCAGACCCCTACGAAGGCCGTCCCATCCTGCTCGAAATTCGCGCAGGCACCGGTGGTGACGAAGCCGCACTCTTCGCTGGCGACCTGTACCGGATGTACACCCGGTACGGCGAATCCAACGGCATGCGCTTCAAGGTGATCACCATCAGTACTCCATCTGTCGGCGGCGGTGGAAAAGCGACGGCGATTAAAGAAGTCGTGGTCAGTGTCACCGGAAAGAACGCCTACACGGCCTTTCGCTTTGAATCCGGTGTTCACCGGGTGCAGCGTGTGCCAGCGACCGAATCGCAAGGGCGCATTCACACCTCTGCGGCCACAGTCGCCGTGCTGCCAGAGCCCGACGAAGTCGAGCTGAATATCGACATGAACGACTTCCGCATCGACACCATGCGAGCGGGCGGTCCGGGTGGTCAGTCGGTCAACACCACTGACAGCGCCGTCCGAATCCTTCACGTCCCAACCGGCCTTATCGTTCAGTGCCAGGATGAAAAATCCCAGCACAAAAACCGCGAATCGGCCATGCGCGTCATGAAGGCTCGCCTGCTCGAACGAGAGCAAGCCAAGGCCCATGCCGAAGAGGCTGCCACCCGAAAGGCGCAGATTGGTTCAGGTGACCGTAGCGAGCGCATTCGTACCTACAACTACCCGCAGAACCGGGTCACTGATCACCGGATCAACCTCACCTTGTACAAACTCGACAGCATTGTCGACGGCGCCCTTGACCCGCTGGTCGACGCTCTGACCACCGAGCACCAAGCCACATTGCTGGCTGCTGAAGGCTTGTAGGCAGCCATGGAGCTCGTCGACATCCTCATGCGCACCGAGCGCTACCTCCGTGAGAAGGGCGTCGATGCACCTCGGCTCGAGGCCGAGCTGCTGCTAGGCCACGTGCTCAACCTTGCACGCATGCGCCTTTACTTGCAGTTCGACCGCCCCATGGCTCGTGAAGAGCTGGATGCGCTTCGCCCGTTGGTCGCACGTCGCGGCAACCGGGAGCCTCTCGGTTGGATCCTGGGCTCAGTCGGCTTCCACGCCATCGACGACCTCGGCGTGCGCCCAGGTGTGCTCGTCCCCCGCCCGGACTCTGAAGCTCTCGTTGACGCGGCTCTCGAGCGGCTGGAGCTCGGCCAGCCCGCATACATCGCCGACGTTGGCTGCGGTTCGGGCGCGATTGGCCTGGCAATTGCCATCGCCCGCCCCGAAGTCCGGGTGTACGCCACGGACATTTCGCCGCAAGCTCTCGCCGCGACGCGCGACAACGTGGCACGTTTGGAGCTGACCCAGCGCGTCGCCGTTCTGGAAGGACACTTGCTGACCCCCATTCCGGACAAGCGCCCCATCGACTGGGTCATCAGCAACCCGCCGTACATCCCGGCTGGGGATATTGATGCGCTGATGCCGGAGGTCAGCCGCCACGAGCCGCGCCTTGCACTCGACGGCGGCAAAGACGGCCTAGACATCTACCGAGAGCTGATTCCCGAGGCGCGCCGCCGCGCTCGATGTGGCGTCATTGTAGAGGTCGGTATCCACCAAGCTCCGGGTGTCGCAGACATCATGCGCCGCGCGGGCATGACCGACATCTTCACCCGCAAGGATTTAGCGGGGATCGATAGAGTTGTAGGCTCCTTGACGCCAGTGGGCGAAACACGGTGAATGCATCGTTCACAACCACGTCGCTTGGCACACTCTCGACCTCTGGGCGCTTGCCCCTCATACAGACGACTGGTACAAGGCACGGTCGCTGAACCCCACGGAGGCCCCATGCGCCGTCTGTCTACTCTCTCTGCTCTCTCCCTCGTCGCCATTGGCGGCGGTCTCGTGCTGACCCAAGCGTGCTCTGGAGGCTCATCGGGCACCCCAGCAGCGACAGCCGATGGTCGCGCTGACATGCTGGTGATCCCATGGCAGTCGGACATCGGCCAGCTGACTCCAGGCGTCTCCGAGAGCGCTTCTGACGGCTACATCATGGCCATGATCAACTACCCCGTCGTCGACAGTGGCTTCGATTGCTCGCTGAAGAAGTCGCCGGGCATAGCCACTGAGTGGGCGTGGAACGAAGACGGCACCGTGTTGTCCATGACCCTCCGGGACGACATCACCTTCTCGGATGGCCATCTGGTCACCGCCGAAGACATCGCCTTCACCTACGAGTTGGTTCGGGACCCCGTCGTTGCAAGTCCCCGCGTCTCCTTCGTTGAGCGCATGGTGGAAGGCAAAGACCCACTCGTCATCGATGACACCCACATCGAATGGCACTTCACCGTGGCGTACGACCGCGACACACAGATGTCCCACGCCACTGGCGTTCCGGTGATTCCCAAGCACATCATGGAGAACGCCGACCGCGCGTCTCTACGGGGGAACGACTACTCACGCGCTCCAATGTCAACCGGCCCTTGGAAGCTCGCTGAGCACGACCCGAACGTGCGAATCGTCATGGAGCCCAACGAGAACTTCACTGGCCCCGCCGAAGACCGGACCAAGCTCAAGCGCGTCGTCTTCCAGATCATCCCCGAGTACAACACCCGGTTGTTGAAGCTTCAGGCTGGTGAAGTCGACCTCATGGAGTCCATTCTGGTCTCTGACGCAGACGCTCTCCGGGAAAACCACCCCGAGATTAACTTGGTCAAGCGAGGCTACCGTTCCAATGACTATGTGGCTTGGAATCTTAGTAACCCGCTGTTCCAAGATGTTCGCGTCCGTCGCGCCATGGCCCACGCCACCAACGTTGATGACATTATCGGCAAGCTGCTGACCAGCTCGGATGGCACCGCCTACGCGCGTCGTTCCATCGGAACCATCACGCCAGAGCTCTGCGGTGTGCACAACGACAGCGTCACCCCGCTGGCCTACAACCAAGAAGAAGCCCGTCGCTTGTTCGCCGAAGCTGGCTGGACCGACTCCGATGCTGATGGCGTCTTAGACAAGGACGGCGAAAAGTTTGAGTTCACCCTGACTACGAATACCGGCAACTCGCGCCGTGCGCAGTCCTCCGTGTTCATCCAGTCGAACTTGGCCGAAGTTGGCGTCAAGATCAACATCGAGCAGCTCGAGTCGAACACCTTCTTCGAGAACCTGCGCCTCAAGGACTACGAAGCGGCGCTGGCAGGCTGGTCTGCTGGCCTATTCGTTGACCCCTCGGGCTTGTGGCACAGCGACATTGTCTGTGCCGAAGGCCAAGAAGACTGCGAGCCGAAGAAGTACGAGTTCAACTTCACCGGCTTCAGCAACGCCCGCGCCGACGAGCTCATCGACCAAGGTCTGCGTACGCCTATCCCCGGAGAAGCGGCTCCCATCTGGATGGAACTGCAGCAGGTCATCTACGACGAGCAGCCGTACATGTTCCTGTGGTGGCAGAACGAAATCGTGGGCGTATCCGACCGGTTTGAAAATACTGAGACGGACCTGCTCTCGCCTTACGGGCACTTGGAGCATTGGTCGGTTCCTGCGGACCGCGTCAAGTACTAGTCCTTCCTCACTGTTCGGCTGCGGCCCGCGCGTCTTTTCGCTAGCGGGCCTCCTTTCCTGAGAGACCGGTTTCCATGGCCAACAACGGCATCAACGCGTCCTATTTAGGGGCTGCGCAACTCGTCGGACTCGCACTTAGCGCAGTATCGACTGCGGCATTCGGCTTCATGTCCACGCCAACGTACGTCGCACTCGCGATGTCGTTCGTTGTGTTCTTGGTGCTGCTGCAGTCCGCAAACCTGCTGATGTACTTCCTGCGTAAGCTCGTGCTGGCCATCCCGTTGTTGCTGGGTGTCTGTACGCTCATCTTCATCCTGATTGAGCTGTCGCCAGGGGACATCTCCAGTAAGTTCTTCAATCCGAATGTCACGCCCGAGGTCAAGGCGCTCATCGAAGCCAAGTATGGCCTCGACCGTCCAGCGATTATTCGCTACGGCATCATGGTGAAGAACATTGTGATGTTCGACTTTGGTCGCTCCATGAGCCAGGAACGACCCGTATTCGACATTATCGCCGAGGCTCTTCCGAACACCTTACTGTTATCGGCTGTGACCTTGGTCATCATTTTCCCAACAGGGATTCTGCTGGGAACGATTCAGGGTGTGAAGAGCGGCAAGCCCGCCGATACCGGCATCAGCATCAGCAGCCTGTTTTTCTACAGCATGCCGAGCTTCTGGCTTGCTCTAATGCTCCAGCTCATCTTCGGTACGTACCTGGGTCTGCTGCCGTTCAGTGGGCCGTACGACCTGAACGCCTTTGACCAGACGCCGTGGCAACACTTCATTGACCGATGCATCCACCTCATCTTGCCTGGTTTGGCCATGGGGTTGGCGTCGGCTGCAGGAACAGCTCGCTACATGCGCTCCTCCCTGCTGGAAGTCATCCGGCAAGACTACATTCGTACGGCGCGCGCCAAAGGGTTGCCCGAAGGCGTGGTTATTCGCAAGCATGCTCTTCGCAATGCTCTGCTGCCCATCATTACGCTGATGGGTCTGTCGCTACCGTTCCTGTTCAGCGGCAGCGTGCTTGTTGAGCAGGTCTTCGCTTGGCCGGGAATGGGCCGGACCATCTTGCTCGCAATCTTCGAGCAAGACACCCCGCTCATCATCGCGTCCTTCTTCATGTTCACCCTGGTCGTTGTCGCAGGAAACATCCTCGCAGACCTCGCCTATGCGTTGGTTGACCCACGCATCAAGTTCGACTGAGGGAACCGCCATGACTGCTATCGTAAAGCGCAAAGCCGAAAAGCCCCCCGCCCAAGCCTGGGCCGGAATGGTTCTGCCCGGCCTCGGTCACATTCTGACCGGCAAGTTGACCACGGGCTTCGGCCTACTGTTGATTATGGCCATTATCGCCTGGGCGGCCGTTGCTGGCCTTCCCACACTCGACCAGGTCATCTGGCCGTGGCCGAACGGCCTTGTACGCCCTGAGCTCGAACTTGCCCGTCCGCTCAGCTGGCACGGTGTGGTGTCGATATTTGGCCTGTTCATCATTGCCGCTGCCGTATGGTTCACAGCCTTCCGGCATGCGAGCCCACGGGAGCAGACCGAAGCCGAGTACAACTCGAATCGCGCCATCTTCATCCGTAAGTTCGCAAGCCACAACACGGGCATGCTCGGTCTCTTCGGCGTTCTCGTTCTGATTATCTTTGTGGTCTTGGCGCCAATGATAGCGCCGTTTGACCCCATTACGACGGGCGCAGGTGAGATTTCTGCGGCTCCGGGTTCTTACATCCCGCCTGGACGCAGTGGCGTCTCGTTCACTGAGCCACGTTGGTTCCTGATGGGCACCGACCAATTCGGCCGAGACGTCTTCTCGCGTGTCCTCTTCGGCGGCGTCATCTCGCTCACCATCGGGCTCATCTCAGTGTCCTTGGCAGCGACTATCGGCACCGTGCTGGGTGCGACAGCGGCCTTCTTTGGCGGCGTCGTCGACCGCGGCATCATGTGGTTCGTAGACCTGCTACTTTCTCTCCCCCGCTTGGTGTTGCTGCTGGCCATCGCTGGCATGTTCCGCTTGACTGGAACCGCAGGTATCTACCTTATCGTGGTCATCCTCGGATTCACGGGTTGGATGGGAGTCTGTCGGATTGTGCGCTCCCAGGTACTGTCACTCAAGCAGCAAGAGTTCATCCAGGCTGCCCGTGCGCTTGGCTTCAGCTCACCCCGCATCGTCTTGCGTCATCTGATTCCGAACGCCTTGTCGCCGGTCATCGTGTATTGCTCGCTGGCGATTGGCTCTACGATGCTTGTCGAAGCTGGCCTGTCGTTCCTCGGGCTCGGTGTGCCACAGCCGATTCCGACCTGGGGCAACATCATCACGGACGGCAAAGACTCCATCATTAATGAACCATGGATTGCCATCTTCCCTGGCCTGTGCATCGTTGGGGCCGTCATGTCACTGAACCTGCTCGGAGACGGCCTTCGCGACGCCCTCGACCCGAAGCTCCGAGGTCGATAACCCCACGGCACCCTGCTAGGTCCGTGAGGGATTCACTCTTTAGTGTTTGGAGCGAACATGTTCGCCTTTGCCTGGATGTTGTTGATTGCCGGTTTGATTGTGGTGCTGGGCTTCCTCGCCGGCGGCTGGCTCGCCGGAATCGCTAGCATCCGGCTGTCGCGAAGCGGAATGGACCCGCTCGCGCGCGAGCTTGTCGCGTCCCTCATCAAACCTGTCATCGTCATTATTGCCCTGGTCGCAGCCCTCCAGTTCGTTGGCCTCAACCTCACAAGCGTGACCGCCATCCTCGGCGCGGCCACCTTGGCGATTGGCTTGTCGCTGCGGGACTCACTGGCCAACGTTGCGGCGGGTGCGGTGCTTCTCACTCTTCGCCCATTCACCGCTGGTGACCTGGTCGATGCGGGAGGTGAGACCGGAACCATCATGATGCTCACGCTGTTCATGACACGCCTCAAGACCCCACAGGGGGCCATCATCAACGTCCCCAACAACAACATCATTCGCGCGAGCATCCGCAACTACACCCGTGCTGGAACCCGGCGAATTGACGTGGACTTGGATATTGAGAGCGGACAAGCCCAAGCTGCGCTGGACCTACTGCCCGATGCCATTCGGGCTCTCGAAGGTGTGCTGGAAGAGCCCGCTGTGGGAACCGCGGTCCTCGACGTTGTACCCGGTGGCATCCGCATCAAATGTTTTGCGTGGACCCAAGCCGCTACCTTCGGGCCGACCAAAGCAAGGGTCGCTGTTGCGGTGGATTTGGCTCTAAACGAAGCCGGCATCGCTCGGGTCTCCCCACTGCGGAAGCTGCTCGAAACCAAGTGATCCGTCCAACCCGCTGAATGTCACGCAGTCGTCATGTGCTGTTGAGCAATGCATCGGCGACGTCCCTTCGGGCAGGATCCAAGTTACAGCGCTGGACGCCTCCGAATCGGGTGGCGCAAGTACAAGTGGTGCCCCCCTTGCACTGGCAGCTCG
Source organism: Myxococcota bacterium (assembly GCA_047626195.1). Taxonomy (GTDB): domain Bacteria; phylum Myxococcota_A; class UBA796; order UBA796; genus CAJXTB01. The sequence continues at coordinate 14,403 of JBLHSN010000018.1, read as the reverse complement.
CAGTGTCTACTGCCTGCTCGTTCTTCCGCGATGGCCTGCTTGCGAGCCACTAGTGGTCGTGCGCCCAGACGAACTTTTGAACGTACGAGAACGATATGTCGAACGCAGAACCGCTGTCCGCCGCTTCCTTCCGCTCTGTCCCGGACATGTGGCATCACCGCTGCCAGTCCACACCAGACGCAACCGCCATGATCTTCCGCGAAGACGGTGAGTGGGCGTCCATGAACTGGGGCACGGCAGAGAACGCATCGCGGGAAATCGCGAACGGTCTGTTGGGCTTTGGCCTGAACCGAGAAGACCGCTGCTGCATCTTGGCCGGCACCTCCGTCGACTGGATTCTGGTGGACATGGGCATCATGTGCGCCGCCGGCGCAACAACGACTGTGTACCCCAGCAACACGCCGGAAGAGTGTGAGTACATCATCAATCACTGCGGTGCAGTGCTGGTGTTCTGTGACACGGATGCACAGGTGGCAAAGCTGCAAGAAGTCCGCGGTCAGTTGACCAACATTCGCCACATCATCGTGTTTGACGGCACCACCAGTGACGATGGCTGGGTCAAGACGCTGGCACAGTTCCGTAAAGAAGGCCGCGAGTACGCACAGGCCAACCCGGATGCGTACACCACCGCACACGGCGCCATTGAGCCTGACAGCATGGCCACGCTCATCTACACCAGCGGCACAACGGGCAAGCCAAAGGGCGTCATCCTCACCCACGATTCATGGGTCTACGAAGCTGAGGCCATCGACTCGGTGGGCTTCATCTCCCCTGCCGATAAGCAGTACTTGTTCCTGCCCCTGTCGCATGTGTTCGCCAAGGTCATGCAGGTCATCTTCATCCGATTGGGCGTCCCCACCGTGGTGGACGGTGACATTGACACCCTTGTCGCCAATCTCGGCGAGACGAGCCCTACGTGGATGGGAGCCGTTCCGCGCATTTTCGAGAAGGCCTACAACAAGATTGTCACCGGTGCCCGAGAAGCCGGCGGCGTGAAGGCCAAGTTATTCTTCTGGGCCGTGGATATCGGTCGCCAGGTGAGCCGCCTGCGCCAAGACGGTAAGGAGCCCACCGGTCTTCTCAAGCTCAAATACGGCATCGCTGACAAGCTGGTTTTCAGCAAGGTCAAGGCGACGTTTGGCGGTAAGCTGCGCTTCTTTGTCAGCGGTGGCGCCCCGCTGTCCAAGGAAATCGCCGAGTTCTTCCATGCCTGCGACATCCTCATTCTCGAAGGCTACGGTCTGTCCGAATCGAGCGCGGCAACCACGTTGAACCCACCAGACGCCTTCAAGTTCGGCACCGTCGGTCAGCCCATTCCGGGCACTGACATCAAAATTGCCGAGGATGGCGAAATCCTCATGTCCGGTCGCGGCATCATGAAGGGCTACTACAACAACGAAGAAGCCACCGCCGAGTCCTTGTCGACAGATGCTGACGGTAAGGTTTGGCTGCGCACGGGGGACATCGGCACCGTGCTTGACTCCGGTCACGTCAAGATCACCGACCGGAAGAAAGAGATCATCATCACCGCCGGCGGTAAGAACATCGCTCCGGCCCACGTTCAAAATAAACTCAAGGCACGCTGCCTGTACGTGTCTGAGGTGCTGATGCACGGGGATAAGCGTAACTTCTGTGTGGCTCTCATCGCCATCAATGAAGACAGCGTCGGCAAGTGGGCCGCTAAGAACGGCATTGCCTACACCGACTACGCCGACCTCGCTGGCAAGTCAGAAGTGAAGGCACTCATCTGGGAAGACATGAAGGCCATCAACGAGGAACTCCCTTCGTATGAGACCATCAAGAAGATTGCGCTCCTACCCGAAGACATGAGTGTCGAGAACGGCCAGCTCACACCGTCGATGAAAGTGAAGCGGCGGATTGTCGAGGACACATACAAGGACATCCTCGATGGGTTCTACTCGGATACAGTCGCCGCCATGTGATGAACAGCCTGTGATGCCACGGGCCGTTACCTGCGCACGGAGAGGAATACACACGTGAGCGGCAACGACACATCGCGAATTCCCGGGTTCTACAAACTGTCCCCGGACGAACGCGTCACGGCACTCCAAGCAGCGGGTGCCAACATCGTCCGTGCGGCATGGCGCGACGAAGGGCTGCGCCTGCAAGACGCAGACCTCATGGTCGAGAACGTGATTGGAACGTTCTCTCTGCCCAACGCGGTGGCTGTGAACTTCTGTATTGATGGCATAGACCGCCTCGTTCCGATGGTCGTCGAAGAGCCATCAGTGGTGGCTGCAGTGTCGAATATGGCGCGTTTGGCACGCCGAAGCGGTGGCTTCGTCACAGAAGCCAGCGCGGACGTGATGATTGGACAGCTTCAACTTACCAATGTCCAAGACCCTGCGGCGACTGTGGCCAAGTTGGAGGACGCACGCGAAGAGCTTCTCGCTCATGCAGCAGGTATCCACCCTCGCCTTGTGGCGCGTGGTGGTGGTATACGTGGGATTGATGTGCGCCACGTTGTGTACGACGAACCAGGATTTCCCCGCGAAGACATGGTCGTTCTGCACATCCACTTGGACTGCGTCGACGCCATGGGTGCCAATATGGTCAACACCGTGGTTGAGCGCCTAGCACCGCTGGTTGAGGGCATCAGCGGCGAGCAAGTCGGACTGAAAATTCTATCCAACCTGGCAGATCAACGGCTCGCTCGAGCGACCGTCAGGATTGACCCCAAGCACCTATCTACTGGGGATCTCAAAGGCGAAGAAGTCGCTGAGCGCATTGCGAGCGCCTGGCGCTTCGCTTGGGCTGACCCCTACCGAGCAGCCACCCACAACAAGGGTGTCATGAATGGGATCGATGCTGTAGCACTCGCAACTGGCAATGACTGGCGGGCCATTGAAGCTGGCGCACACGCGTGGTGCGCCCGAGACGGGCACTACCGGCCCATGACCACCTGGCGCTATGAAGATGGCGCACTGGTCGGCACCATCGAGGTCCCCGTTCAGTTTGGAACGGTCGGTGGGACCATCCGTGTCCACCCCACGGTACAAGCCAACTTGGCGCTACTCGGCGCCGAAAAGGCCAACGACCTTGCACGTGTAGCAGTCGCCGTTGGACTTGCGCAAAACTTGGGTGCGCTCAAGGCATTGGCAACGGAAGGCATTCAAGCCGGGCACATGCGGATGCACGCACGCACCGTCGCTGCAACAGCGGGTGCAACGACGGCAGAAGTTCCCCGGGTCGCAACAGCCTTGTGTGCCAAGCGCGACTATTCGGTGGCATACGCCGAACGGGTCTTGGGCGAGCTTCGCGGTGGCTAGCAGTCCGGTGGCTAGCGGTTCGGGCTGCGGCAAGCTCATCCTGTGCGGTGAACACGCAGTCGTCTACGGCTACCCGGCCTTAGCCATTGGTGTGACGCGCGCAACTACGGTTCAGCTGCGCCGTATACCTGGCCTTACAACTGTACACAGCGCTCATGGCGTCGATGACCGGCTGGTCTCGGCCGTCCACTGTGTGGTCGGGAGAACCGGCTGGCAGGTGGAGCTGACCTCGGACATTCCCATGGGTCGGGGCATGGGCTCATCTGCCGCACTCTCCGTCGCCTTGGTCCGGGCTTTCGCCACCGCCAAGCATGTCACGCTCACCACCGAACAGATCCACGAGCAAGCGCTCGCCGTCGAGACCCTTTTCCACGGCACGCCAAGCGGTATCGACAACGCCGTTGCTGCCCTCGGCGGACTCGTTCACTTTCGCCGCACGGACGCAGGACCGGTGTGGACATCACTGCCCTGTCCGCCACTGACTGTCGTCGTATTGGATAGTGGAAACGCTGGCAATACGCGTGACTTGGTCGCAGGTGTCCGGCAGCGGCACCCCGGAAACACCTCTATTCTCGACGCCATCGGGGCGCTAACGCCTCGTATACAGACTGCATTGAACGACCTCGACAGCCTTGGTCCTTTGCTGCACCAGAACCACCGACTGCTCGCCGAACTCGGTGTGAGCACCCCGACGCTCAACGCTCTGGTCCGCTTTGCCATGACGTCCGGTGCCACCGGCGCCAAGCTTGCCGGTGCCGGCGGCGGTGGTGTCGTTGTTGCGGTCACCCATACCCCTGACGAGCTCGTCGCCAAGGCTACCCAAGCTGGTATCGACGCCTTCTGCACGCCCATTGCCACCGGAGTCGCCTGATGGCCACCGCTACTGCTGTCGTCCACCCGAACATTGCCCTTGTGAAGTACTGGGGCAAACGCAACGGGCCGTTGAACCTGCCTGCTGTTCCGTCTCTCTCATTAACGCTCGACACCTTCACCACCCGGACCACGGTGAAGTGGGGCAGCGACGCCGACAGCGCACAGCTCGATGGGCGCCCGGCAACGCAGGGTGAATCCACGCGCATCTTCGACTTCTTGGACCTCATCGACCCCGCCCGTCCACCCTGTGTCGTGACGACGGCCAACGACTTTCCGACGGCAGCAGGCCTTGCCTCCTCCTCCTCGGGGTTCGCAGCACTCGCCGTGGCTGGAGCTGCTGCAGCCGGTAAGCAGCTAGACGCGCAAGCGCTGTCTATCCTTGCGCGGCAAGGGTCAGGGTCCGCCTCGCGAAGCCTCTGGGGCGGATTCGTAGAGTGGAAACTCGGGTCTAGAGATGACGGTACAGACAGTGTTGGCGTGCCTGTCGCACCGCAAGACCACTGGGACGTTGCCATGGTTGTCGCTGTGGTCAGCGACGCCAAGAAGGCCATTGGGTCCCGACCGGCCATGCGCTTATCCGCCAAGACATCCCCTTACTACGACACCTGGGTCAAGACTGCAGCGGCAGATGTTGACGTGGCCCGCACCGCTGTCCTGAATCGAGATCTAGAGACACTGGGCCGGGTAATGGAGCAATCTACGCATAAGATGCACGCCACCATGACCACCTCTACCCCCCCCGTGTTCTACGCCCAGCCCGGCACCATCGCGTGCATCCACGCAGTCATGGCATTGCGCAATGCGGGCACCAGCGCGTGGTTGACCATGGACGCTGGCCCCAACGTAAAAGTGCTGTGCGCTACAGCCGACGCTGACCGGGTTCAGGCCGCTCTCGCTCCCCACGCTGCCGTCGTACACTGCCTCGGTCCAGGCGGGGCGCCGGTACGGTCATGAGAACCTTCGTAGCCCCAGGAAAGCTCGTCATTGTGGGCGAGTATGCAGTGTTGGACGGCGCTCCAGCCATTGTCGCCGCCGTGGATAGTGGGGTGAAGTGTGAGGTCCACCCCGCAAGCGACCTCCGCATCACCGTTCCGGATGGACTGGACGACACCTTCGTTGGAGCCGCCCTCGCTGCCGTTCATGCGCCTGCGGGACACTACATCTTTTCTGACCACAATCCCACAAATACACCTGGTAAGGCAGGTCTAGGAGGTTCCGGCGCCTCCGTTGTGGCAGCCTGCCTGGCCGGAAGCGTCCTCGGTGGCCACAGGCTCGACCGACATGCACTCGCGGACATTGCCATGCGCGTACATCGTGAGGTTCAAGGCAGCGGATCAGGTATCGACATCTTGGCGTCGGTGTACGGCGGCGTTGTGCGTGTTGAAAAAGGCACCGTGAGCCAAGGCCCCGCTATCGAGCCCGTCATCGTATATAGCGGTACGTCGGCAAAAACGGGGCCACGGGTAGAGCAATACCGCGCCCAAGCGCGGCGCCGCTCCTTCGTTCAGATGAGTACAGGCATTGTGAATGACTTCGCAGACAATCCCGTTGCCGCTCTCGGTGAGAATCGGTCTCTGCTCGAAGCCATGGCAGAGCATGCCGGTATCGACTACCGAACTACCGCTCTCGACCGCATCACCGACCTGGCGGATGACTGCGGAGGTGCCGCGAAACCCAGTGGTGCTGGCGGTGGGGACGTCGCCGTGGCCTTGTTCCACGACGGCGGGCAGGCACTCGATTTCCGCTTGCGTTGTGCCCAAGACGGATTCAATGTTCTAAGCGTGCGCGTAGATCCGCACGGCGCACGCGAGGTGAGTTGGTAGGCACCCGAGCCCTTCACTAAGCTGCTGACCGTGCGCTCTGTTTCGTGTGCAGCTTTCCGACGACTCGCTCACTCCACAAGGACTGAAGCACCGCTGCGGAAATTTCCATCAGCTGGCCGGCTGAGGATGCAGCGACTCGTTCGAAATCCGCCTCAGACAACTGGTCGGTTCCGCCGGTCAGCCGCTCGAGGTCCTCGGCAATGAAGAGCAGAGCCGACATACGACCCGCATCTCCGGGTTGAGCAAGGGCTTCATCAGGATGGTGGTGACCTACAATGACCGCCGAGATGGGATGTGGAAGTCCCCACAGCTCGGCGGCAACCGCACCCAACGTCGCGTGGTCAAACCCAAGAACGCTACGCTCGGCGGCACATTGCACATCGTCGTCTTCATAGTGACCCGTGTAGTAGGTGAACTCTCCAGATTGGTCGAGCAAGGTAATGCCAATGTCATGGACCAACCCACATAGGTACAACCTATCTGGCGTACATCCTGCATTTGCCGGCAGCGCCCGAGCAATCTTCGCAACGCGGATACTATGGTCGAACGCAATACGGCTGTAGCCGGACATGGATGCGCCAAGTCCCTCCAGGTAGGAGGACACCACGAGGTCTTTCACCCGCGTCGCTCCGAGACGGTTGAACGCATCTGCCGTCGATCTGCAGGGCGAACGCCCAATAAATGCGGCAGAATTCGCGAGACGCAAGACGTCCACGGCCAAGGCTGGGTCGCTATCAAGCGCACCCACCGCATCTTTGGTGCGAAAGTAAGGATCTGCCAAGACATTGGACAGGCGTAGGATGCTTTCGGGTAGCGGAGCAAAGCCTCCTTTGCCGAACTCAGCGGCAGCGCTGGTCTCTGCAAGCTCGCGCTGAAGATCAGCTTCGCTCGGTGTTTCTTCCCATAAAGAGGCTCGATAGCCAGCAATACGGCCAATCAGTTCGCGGACAGACATTGAATTACCTCCGCCTCTAATTACGGCCCTTCTTGGCAAATAGTGAAGCACAATTCCGCATTGGTTTGTTGGGGTCACAGGTGCGAGCAAGACGCCACCGAAAGCGCTAGGGCGTCGTAGCTGGAGAGATCATGAGCGAACACTCACGCCGCAAGGGCGACCACCTCGACCTTTGTGCAACAGACGACGTCGCCTTTCAGCAGAAAACCACCCTGCTCGATGAGGTGCAGCTCGTCCACAACGCCCTGCCTGAGCTAGATGTTGACGCGATTTCACTCGCGACGACCGTGGCCGGATTCCCGGTTCGCGCACCGGTCGTCATCTCTGCGATGACCGGTGGCGTCGAACGCGCCGAGCGAATTAACAAGAGCCTGGCCGCCGCAGCGCAAGAAGCCGGCATTGCTTTTGGCTTTGGTTCTATGCGCCCGCTGCTGGAGGATAGTAATGCGCTTGGCTACCATGTCCGTGATGTGGCCCCAACGGCCGTCTTGTTTGGCAATATCGGTGGCGTACAAGCCGCTTCTGCATCGACACAGCAGATCGTTGATATGATTGGTACGACGGGAGTCAATGCCCTGTGCGTGCACCTGAATCCCGCTCAAGAAGTCGTACAAGGCGGCGGTGACACCGACTTTCGTGGCGTCGTAGATGCGCTGGCCCGGCTCACCAGCGAGCTGGATATTCCCATCATTGCCAAAGAGACCGGTGCTGGCATGTCCCGCCAAGCGGGACTCAAGCTCCATGACGCCGGCGTACGACACGTCGATATCAGCGGCGCTGGCGGAACATCTTGGGTTGCCGTTGAGACCCTGCGCGCACGGGCGAAGACCAGAGCCCTGGGCGAACGTTTTTGGGACTGGGGCATTCCAACCGCTGCCAGCATCGCGCAGATTGCCGACCTGGCTTTTGATACGGTGATTGCGACCGGCGGTATCCGCCACGGCCTGGATATTGCCAAGGCACTCGCCCTCGGAGCGACCGCTGGTGGCATGGCTCGGCCCTTCCTCATGGCCTACAACGCTGGTGGCGAAGACGCTGTGAGGGAGCAGATCGAACAGGTCACCCACGAAATTCGCGTGGCTTGCTTGCTCACTGGCTGTGCGTCCGTGCAGGACCTCGCTCACAGCCCGCTGGTCATCGACCCTGCGTTAGAACGCTGGTTGCCAGGTGGAAGCTCGGTCCGTGCACGGTTGATGCACCGCTACGCTTAAGCGCAACGCAAGCCGACGGACCATCACGCACACACCGTAGCCGCTCAACACGCGCACGGTCACCGCAACGAACAGTCTGTAGCTAGACGGCAGGTCTAGGTCCGCCAGCGTTTGAGATGTAGTCTCCTGCCCAAACGACATCTTGGGGAGAATGAATGAAACCGTGTCTCGTGGCCCTCTCACTTCTGGTCACCTCGTCCATCGCAAACGCCGCTCCGAACGCGCTCGTCCACCAAGGTCGATTGCTCGCATCTGATGGCACCCCCATCCAAGGCGAGATTGACATCCGCATCTCCCTGTATGGGGCAGCAGCGGATACCACTCCCTTTTGGACACACGAATTCGGCAATGAGCCGATCGAAGGTGGGTACTACGCAGTTCGCCTAGTCACGTCAGATTCTGGCCAAGCGCTCGACTCCGATGACTTCGCCGACGGAGACGTCTGGATCGATGTTTCAGCAGGCGGTGTCACCCTAGAAGCACGGCACCCACTGAGCAGCGTTCCCTTCGCCCTCACCGCAGGCGGGGTCCAAGTCCCGGTCCGAGCCGAGGGTCCGTGCACAGCCGCAGGCTCTCTTGGGTACGACGATTCTTCAGGGGTCTTGCTGCTCTGCCATGACGGCACCTACATACCCGTTGGTGACCCACCTCCACCGCCGCTTGGAGACTTCATCGCAGCCAGACGCCCGGGATTCCCAGCCGAGTGGGCGCTGGTTCAGGCACCGACAAACACAACCTTCACCACCGCGACGGATTGGTCCGCCTTCTGCTCGGCCGCCAACCTGGGGATGCCATCGGTGACCGAGGCCAACCAGAACTGCCAAGAGAACATCCCCCAACCCCGCTACAACGTCGGGTCCGAGTGTAACTCCCATGCGGAGTGGATTACGCCAACGCAGGTCTGGCAGCAGGATTTTCCAGGCGGCCCAGTCTTTGTGCTCTACGCTGTCTTCAACTCGACCTCGTCTGGGCTGCACTCGCGCATCACCACATGCAGCAATGCGGCAGCGGGAGCGTCGGCCAACTCGACCTGCTCCAACGTGCAGTCGCTGTCGGGCGTTCACAACATCCCAAGTGGGGCGTGGGTGACGTGCGCAAGGCTCATCGACTAGCCGCCAAGGCAGCGCTAGCTGGACACGCCAAAGACCATCTTGCCCAAGTGAATCAACATCGGCACCACAATGACGATGCACACCATGCCGCCAATGAAAAAGCCGCTCTTGTCCGCTCGGGCGTTGTACGGCTGCGGTTCGACGTTGCCACGCTGGGCTTGGTTCGACATTCATCCTCCAGAAGCACAGGCGTATCGCACAGTGCACGGCGGACCCAGCACCAGTCAGCGGGTACTCGGCTGCACAATGGGAAACACCATGCCGGTCTGATCGGGGGGCCGGATATTTGCGAACTCAACAAGGCCTTCGGTCTGGAGTTCTCCGCCGCTAGGAGTGAGCCAGCCCCAGCACACCAGGGCCTCACAGCCCATGACGCTCACCATCGCCAGGTCCTCCGACTCCAGCGAGGTCTTCACCCAGGCAGAATCGGGCGTACCCGAGGTGTTGAACAGCCAGGAGGTCGCCTCATTGGCACGCCACTGTCCCCACAAACCTGGCTCTGGTTGGCTTGGTACTCCCTCAAACTCCAGCGACTCCGGCAACTCATACTCAACGAGTTGTTCAGCGGTCAGAGCAACGAAGCCCGATGGCATCCATTGAACGAATTGAAAAGCAACGCCATCTTGCTCAACGAGGGCCGCGGAGACACCTTCGTAGGTCAGGAAGAAGTAGGCCAGCTTTTTACCCACGAATCCCCATTGACTCACCGGTGGTAGACGTTCACCGGCCTCGAGGGTGGAATCCCAAACCCAGGTCGAGTCGTCTTGAATGAGGCCTTCCAAGCGCGAATCCGAAGCAGCAAGACGGACAGTTTTGGGGTCAGCCTCTTGCCCCATCAGCGTTGCAACAGGCAGTCGGCCGGCCTGAGTACCCACCAAATCAACCCAAAGCCGGTCGCCATCGTGCATATTTACGATGTCGTTCGGCTCATTGAACAGCGAGCCTTCGCACCGCAAACCCTCGCAATCCAACACGCGCATCCAGATGATTTCGAAGGTATCTCGGCCATCCGACGTGGGTCCGCCGATGACAGCCCGAATGTCGTCAGGGTAGTCTGGATGCGAGCGACGCGCGAAGGCCGGTACGGCACGCCACGTCCCGTACAAAGAACCGGCCACCGGCTGGGTTCCATACCGTTGAAGCCAGTCCGGCTGGACCGGTAATCCACGTTCCGCGACATCCGCATCGGACAACACAACAAGGCTCTCCGGTGCAGTCGACAAACGTCGCACCTCAACGTGCACACCATCACTCCACTGAACGCTCAAACCCTTCTCAGAGTCGACGTAGGAAAATGCGGTGGTCTCACCCACATCCACCCAAACCCCCGTGGGCATCAGCCGCCCCGACTTACTAGGTGTCCACTCACCAATGGGACCGTCCACATTCAGCTGTACTGGAGTCGAGATGGACTGGTAGACGACAGTCTTCTTCGAACCGCACCCCGAAGCCACAACTCCCGCCAAAACCAACAACGTCAGCGCTCGCATCACTCCCCCAATGACTCAGGAGTCACGAACAAATGCAGCGACGAGCCCCCCCCCGCCGGCTGAACCTGGCTTCCAACGGTCTCAAACTTATCGTTGAGGGACGTGCCCAGGAGGGTCAGACCCGCAATAATGATGATGGCAACAAGCGGAATGACCACCACAATGGCGATGACTCCAGCGACTATGGCGCCACCCAGTCCCCAGGCCCAACCTGGAACTCCACCAGTTTTCTCTTTGGGTGCGTCGAACGGTTCATCGGTCATGGGAGTCTCCCTACGGCAGTTGCGCGGGTGTATGCCTGCCAGTCAAGTCGGTCGAATGTTCGCCTACTTTTCTAGACTGCACCCCAACTCCACTGGGCCACGTATGGGTCCACCACGCCCGACTACGATAGGCGTGCCGCACTGGAGACGACATGGCTCACCGCATCGCATTGGTTCCCGGCGACGGGATTGGAAACGAAGTTCTGCCCGAGGGAGTTCGGCTTCTCGACCACTTAGCGGCACAGACCGACGGACTCGCGTTTGAGTACACCGCACTCGATTGGGGCGCCGAACGCTACCTAAGAGAAGGGGTTTCGCTGCCCGAAGGCGCTATCGAATGGCTCCAGTCAGACATTGACGCCATCTTCCTCGGTGCCTTGGGCGACCCCCGCGTCAAGGGTCAGCAGCACGCGCGTGACATCCTGCTCGGCATGCGCTTCAAGCTCGACCTGTACGTCAACTTCCGCCCCATCACCTTGTTGGACGCCCGCAAGTGTCCACTGAAGAACAAGGGCCCCGAACATGTAGATATGGTGGTGTTCCGCGAGAATACCGAGGGCGTCTACACGGGAATCGGCGGCCAGTTCAAGCGCGGAACGCCAGACGAAGTCGCGATTGAAGCCGAGATGAACACCCGGAAAGGTGTTGAACGCATCATCCGCGCCGCATTCGAGTACGCCGAGAAGCACGGGCGCAAGAGCGTTTGCATGAGTGACAAGGCCAACGCGATGCGTCACGGCCACGACTTGTGGCAGCGAGCGTTCAAGGAAGTCGCCAGCGAATACCCGGAAATCGAGAACTTCCACCTGTACGTAGATGTGCTGGCCATGGAGATGGTTCGCGCTCCCGAGCGCTTCGACGTCATCGTTACCAACAACCTATTCGGCGACATCATCACTGACTTGGGCGCCCAGATTCAGGGCGGCATTGGCTTGGCTGGCTCCGGCAACATCCATCCGGGCAAGGTGTCGCTATTTGAGCCGGTCCATGGCTCGGCGCCAGACATCGCTGGACAAGGCAAGGCCAATCCGCTCGCAACCTTCCTCTCCGCCGGCATGATGCTCACCTTCCTTGGACATCCCGAGCTTGAGACCCGCATTCTGCACGCCGTTCAGCAGACCCTCTTGGCTGACGAGGTCACTCCTGAGCTTGGCGGCACCCTGACCACGTCACAAGTGACGGACTGTGTTCTGGCTCGATTGTCGTAGAGCGCGGGTAAGCTCAGCGACGAATCAGCGTCAGCCTTCCAATCTGCCCCGGACCAATGAGCTGTCGGGTTTCGTCCAAGATGGGAGAGATGGGCCACGGCGGTGTGCTCTGCTCTCCATACAGGTCCCATGCGTTGGCATCGCGGGTGCCGGCATCCAGCGGAAACAGATCAATCACGACCTCATTGCGCCAAAATTCGCCGTCGACGAGGGGCTCGCTGTCCACCCCGATGAACCAGTCTGGGCTTGGCCCGAGCATGCTCGCAGCGCTGAAGTGCGTCTGCCCGCCTTGAAGGCTGATGAGGTGGCCGGACTCAGCACAGTTGTCGTGGACGATTCCCTCAGGACATGTCCAATGGCGCCACTCCCACACGTCCGCCCCCTGGTCCTCCATCTCACCCACGAGCCGCTGGGTTCCTCCCCACTCGGCCATGTCGGTCATTCCGGGACTCGCGGGCTCCCGCAGCGACCACATCGACACATCCGGTTCGTGAGTGGCAAGCGCCAGCCATGAGAAGTGCGCGTCAATCGGACGCCCGCCAGGCCTGCCCACGGGCCACGTAATATCAAGGACAACCATCCAATCAGACGGTTCAGAGGCGAAGACCCGTTCGGATTCAGGCTCAACAATAGCCGTGCCCGGAAGATCTGGCTCTATCAACGTGCCGGTGGAGGGAGTGCAAGCGACGAGAAGGAAGATGAGCATATGTGCTCTGTGTGACGGCCAACAAAACCCTTCATGCCCAGCCCACACTGCGTCCATTTTCGTTTGCAATGACGCCCTACAGGACAGACCGATTAAGCGGGCCTTCTTTTCATTGGAGCCCTCATGAATCTCAACGTCGGCAAGCGCGACATCGTCATCCTCTCCGCAGTGCGGACCCCCTTTGGAACGATGAACGGCGCGCTCAAGTCACTGACCGCCGCAGACATCGCCATTCCCGCTGCCACCGCAGCGCTGGAGCAAGCGGGCGTCGCACCAGACGACATTGACCACGTCATCTTCGGCAATGTGCTGCAGACTGCAAATGACGCCATCTACATGGCTCGTCATATTGGCCTGCGTGCCGGCCTTCCCATCGAAGTCCCCGCACTCACCGTCAACCGCCTCTGTGGTTCGGGCTTCCAGGCCGTCGTCTCGGCTGCAGAGCAGATCTTGACCGGTCAAGCCAACGCCGTTCTCTGCGGTGGAACCGAGTCTATGAGCCAAGCCCCGCACGTGGTCTACGGCATGCGCGATGGCACCCGCTTTGGCCAGTCTCCTAAGATGGAAGACCTGCTTTTTGCATGCCTGAAAGACAGCTACACAGGCGACCCCATGGCCATTACTGCAGAAAACCTTGCAGTGAAGCACGATATCAGCCGCGAACAGGTCGACGCCTACGCCAAGCTCTCCCAGGACCGCTGGGAAGCCGCCGACGCCGCCGGACGCTTTGACGACGAGCTCGTCAACATCACCGTCAAGGGCCGCAAGGGCGACGTCATCTTCAGCAGGGACGAGCACCCGCGCAACAGCCCGCTTGAGAAGCTCGCCAAGCTCCGCCCGGTCTTCAAGAAAGACGGCGTGGTCACAGCTGGCAACGCATCCGGCATTGGCGACGGTGCCGGCGCGCTGATCGTGGCAGACGCCAAGTGGGCCGAACAGAGGGGCCTGACGCCCATCGCTCGCCTGGTCAGCTGGGGAATCGCCGGTGTCGACCCGAATCTCATGGGAATCGGCCCCGTGCCCTCGTCGCAGAAGGCGCTCAAGATGGCCGGCAAGCAAGTCAGCGACATGGCTCTCGTCGAAATCAACGAAGCTTTCTCCGCTCAGTACCTCGCTGTTGAGAAGGTTCTGGGTCTCGACCAGAGCATCACCAATGTCAACGGTGGCGCGATTTCCTTGGCTCATCCCCTCGCCGCATCTGGCGCCCGCATCACCGCAACGCTGATTCACGAACTTCGCCGCCGCGGTGAGAAGCTCGGCTTGGCCGGTGCATGCATTGGTGGTGGTCAAGGCATCAGCGTGGTTGTCGAAGCCGTCTAGCGCCTGGCTTGCAACGGCGGCCCCAAGCGGCTGCCGTTCTGCGCCGCGTCTTGCGGTCTCGCAAATTGGCCACCTCCCCAACGCGGAATGCGGTAGTCTGCCCCCGTGGGGGATACTATGCGTTCAGTCATTCTTTTGGGGCTGTGCCTTGT
>JBLHSN010000017.1:0-37666 GCA_047626195.1 Myxococcota bacterium | reverse complement strand
GTGTCTGGACGTCTCCGATGAGAGCGCTGGCGGCCGGGTCATCTCCAGCAGCCTTGGCGATTTCCCGACGAACTTGCGTCCACGGAGCGGTCGTCTGCGCAGCGAGGCGTGCTTCCGGGGTGTCCCGGCGGGCCGCAGCACGTTGGGCCATAGGGTTGGCCCCCGCGACCATTGTTGTCGGGTCAGGCGGTGTGAAGCCAGGACGAACCATGGCTTGACCCCCAACACGAATGGGACGGTCCGAGGCGACTACACCGGCGGCGACCGCTTGTTCGCCGTCCGGGACAAGGTTGCCAGCAGCGTCACGTACAAGGCCTCCGGGTTGGGCTCCTTCACCGCCTTCGGTCAGGGTCACTGGACCGTCTGTCATGGTGGTGATTTCGCCACCGGTGTCCAATGGACGACCGAGCAAGACCACCGCTAGCACCACACCGACTACGCCAGCTCCAATAAGCCACCACTTTTGCATGTCGGACCTCCTATTGATCATTTTGATCGTTTGACGCCGACTAACCCGGAGTCGATGTCATGAAGCGTAACCTCACGTTGATCGGCTTCGTTTGCGGATCCTCGAAGACTTGCTACCGTGCGTCAGAACGAGGGATTCATGAAACCGATTCTAAAGTGGGCTGGCGGCAAGGCCCGATTGGCTCCAACCATCTCCGAGGCTTTCCGCACCAAGTGCAAGGGGACTTACTACGAGCCGTTTATTGGCTCGGCAGCGGTCTATTTGCATCGAAAGGCGGCCGGTGAAGTTTCCACTGCGGTTCTCGCGGACATCAATCCGAAGCTGGTGCACGTTCACTGCGCTATCCGTGACTGCCTGGACGATGTACTTGAAGAGCTGTCGAAGCTCCCACGTGAGGGCTTTGAGGCCCACTATTACGGCGTCCGAGAGCAATTCAACGTGGGGCCCTACGAAGGGGCCCTCCACGCTGCGCGGTTCATCTGGCTAAACCGTGCGTGCTTCAACGGCTTGTACCGCGAGAACAAGAAGGGCTTCTTCAATGTTCCGGTCGGTCGCTATAAGAAGGTCTCTCTGCCGCCCGTGGCTGCGTTCCGGGCAGTGTCAGAAGCGCTGCAAGACGCCGAGATTCGCGTTGCCGACTTCCGTGAAATCGTTGCACTGGCCGGGCCCAACGATCAAGTGTATTGCGACCCACCCTACGTCCCGCTGACCGCGACCGCCAACTTCACGGGCTACGCAAAGGGCGCATTTGCCGATGCGGAACAGCGGGCTCTGGCGTATTTGGCACGAAAAGCAGCGCTGTCGGGCGCCTTGGTCGTCTTGTCGAACCACGACACACCCTACGTTGTTGACGACTTGTACACGAAAAAGGCGGGCTTCAAGCACGTCGCCCGTCCGCGAGTTGCTCGTGCCATCAGCCGAGCCGCTGCCGGCCGGGTCAAAGTCGGAGAGGTCATTGCCTCGATTGGCCCGCGCAGCGTCAAAAGCGCTGGGTAATCGCTATCGGGCTGCGTAGGCGATGCGGACATCTGTTGGCATCTTGCAAGAGTTGAGCCGGTTAGCCCGTAGAGTCTCGTGAACCCGATTGGAGAGTCTATGGCCAAGCCTAAGCGCACTGCGCGTCCCAAGAGTCGCGGAAGCCGCCTCATTACGTCCGTCCTCGTTGGGCTGACCGTTGTCGGCGTACTCGCCTTCGTTGTCTCGATTGGCTTCGTCGTGTGGGTAGTCAGCAAAGCGGACACAACCCCTACAGTCAACGATGGCACGTGGATGTACGCGCGCCTGGACGGCCAAATTACCGACGCCCCCGCGTCTGGTGGCCTGCTGCTAGACCCCGATGACGTGCCGCTCATCGTCGTCGATTACTCGGCAGCGATTCGTGCTGCAGGAACAGATGACCGCATCTCCGGCCTGTACCTGCGCCTAGACAGCCCTGCGATTGGCATGGCCGGCATGACCGAGATTCGCGATGCCCTTGTCGACTATTCGACGTCAGACAAGCCCTGCGTGGCCTACTCTGAAGCCTACGACACGCGCAGCTACTACCTGGCCAGCGCCTGTGACACCGTGCTCGCCGCCCCCAGTGGGGTCATGTTCGTCAATGGAATGGCGCTCACGGTCAGCTACTACGCAGGCATGTTCGAGAAGCTCAACATCGTGCCGGAATTCCAGCATGTTGGCGACTTCAAGACAGCCGTTGAACCCTATGAGCGCAGCGGTCCATCAGAGTCGGCCATGGAGTCGTACGAGTATCTGCTCGACGGTATCTGGCCGCACATTGTCGGAAGCATGGCTGAGGGACGCGGCATCAGCGTTGACGTCATGCAGAGCTACATCGACGACATGCAGCTCACCCCATCGGCTGCTGTTGAGCGTGACATGCTGGACGGCTTGGCCTTCCCGGCGGCGGTTGTGTACAACGTGACCGACTTCGGCTCCGAAGGCTGGATGGCGTCCATGGACACCCCCGCCCCCGATTTGACAGACACGCAGATCGAAGAAAAGTTCACCTTTATCAACGACTACGTGAAGTCCATGCGCCAAGCAGACACCGCCGAGAAGCGGATTGCTGTTGTGTTTGCTGAGGGCCCCATCATCTCCGGAGACGGTAACCAAGGCTTGTTCAGTGGGCCCGCGCTCGCAGACGGTCCGTTCCGTGAGTGGATGCAGGCGGTCCGTGAGAGCGAAGATGTGGTCGCAGTGGTCGTTCGCGTCAACAGCCCGGGCGGCTCCGCTCTCGCGTCGGACATGATGTGGCGTGAGATTGAGCGCACCAAGGCAATGGGGCTTCCCGTCGTCATCAGTCAGGCGGACTACGCCGCGAGTGGCGGCTATTTCATCACGGCTCCCGGCGACTACGTGTTCAGCCACCCCACAACCATCACCGGCTCCATCGGCGTTTTGGGTGGGAAAATGAACTTGGGTGGAACGTACGAGATGGCCGGCATCACGAGCCATACGTACTTGCGTGGCGAGCGTGCCGACTTTTTCAGCACGGTGAGCAGCTTTGATGAAGGCGAGCAGCAGGCTTTCCAGACCTATCTGGACGACTTCTACGAGACCTTCTTGGCCCGTGTGACCGCTGGCCGCCCACTGACCCGAGACGAAGCCCATGCTGTCGCACAGGGCCGCGTGTGGACGGGAGAGCAGGCACTCGAGCGCAACCTGGTCGACGAGATCGGCGGCCTGGATGACGCACTAGCGAAGGCCGCTGAGCTCGCTAGCGTCACCGAGTATGGCGTGGACCGCTACCCAAAGTCGCGGACGTTCTTTGAGATTCTTCTCGAAGACCTGTCGAGTGCTGAGGCAACAATTCCCGTTGATATTCGCGTCGATGGGTTGCTTCCACACCTTGAAGAAGCGGTGTCCGAAGTGATGCTGCTGGATGCCATTTTCTCGGACGGTGCCGTGATGTACCTTCCCGGGAGCCCCACCTTCGAGTAGAACGGGCACATGTCCCAGCCGTCTTCAGCGTCGTCCGCCGCAACCTCATCGAAATGGGCTGCGTTTGCGGTCCTTGGAATGACAACGGCTGGGCACACTGTGGCGGAGACCGCCCGAGATGCGCTGTTCTTGGCGTCCATTCCATCGTCGCGTCTTCCGTGGATGTACGCGACTGTAGGGCTTGGCGCATTGCTTGCGATTCGAGGCATGCGAGGTGTGTTCTCGCGATTTCCGCCTGGTGTGGCCTTCGCGCTAACTGCCATTGCCGGCGCATGCGTCTACGTTGGCATCTTTGCCGCGATTGGTCGCTCGCAGAGTCAGTCGTGGTTGCTAATTCTGTACGTCTATTCCAGCGTGATCGGGTCGGTGTTGATCGTCCAGTTTTGGACTGTACTGTCTAGCTCTATAGACATCCGAGATGCCAAGCGGCAGTTTGCGTTCATTGGCGCTGGCAGTGTGTCGGGCGCCATTGCCGGGTCGGCTGTGGCAACCGCTGCCGCGCAGCTGGTCGACGCCCGCTACTTATTGCTTGTCGCGGCTGCCGGTTTTGTTCTCGCAGGTATCTTTGGTTGGGTGTCTCTGGGCGGTGGAGTTGCGAAGGCTGGCCCTACCGTGGAGCCCACGCTTCGTGACGGCGCGCGAGCACTGCGAACCCACCCTTACCCCAAGTACGTCGCTGCGATTGTTGTTCTCGCAGCCATCGTCTTCACCTTCTCGGACTTCGTCTTCAAGGCGACCGTCGCGGATGCCGTAGATGCTGAGGACTTGGCCTCGACGTTCGCGTTGGTGTACTTGGTGCTAAACGTGGGCTCGCTATTTGTTCAGCTTGCCCTCGTGACTCCGCTGATCAATCGACTGCAGCTCAACTCGGTCAGTGCACTGACACCCAGCCTGACTGCCCTTGCTGCAGGTGGGGTTGTTGCTCTGGGCACACTTCCGGCTGCCATTGGCTTGCGGGCCATCGATGGTCTGTTCAAGCACACCGTGCACAGAACGGCGACCGAGTTGTTGTACGTTCCAATGCTGCCCGAGGTTCGCGGGCCGGTGAAGCGTCTGATCGACGTCGCTGGTCATCGTGGAGGGCAAATTGTAGCCTCGGGCGCCGTCTTGTTGGTCCTGTGGCTTGGCGGCGGATCCAACGTGCTGGGTGTGCTGTTGGTTGTCAGTGCTGTCGCTTGGATCGGTGTCGCCGTTGCGATGCGTCAGCCCTACTTGGATCTGTTCAGGCGCTCGTTACGGTCGGTCAGTCGTTCGGTTCCCGCTGCTGCAACGGATCTAGACCTGGCATCCGTTGAGACGCTGCTTGCTGCGTTGAACAGCGATGTGGACCGCGATGTTCTCGTGGCTGTGGACATCCTGCATCGTCAGGGCAAGGCCTCCATCATCCCGGCATTGATTCTCCATCACCCTTCTGACGAGGTGGTTGCCGGGGCCTGTCGTGTGTTTGCCGAGGCCGGACGCAAGGATGTGGTTCCGCTCATCGACCGTCTGCTCGCAAACGCTGCGGCGCAAGGCAATCCACTGAGCAGTCGCGTAGGGGCGCTAGTTCGTGCACGCTTTCGTTTGGCGTCGGATGTCGAAGCCATGCGGATGCTGGTGGCAGAAGACCGACCCTCATCACGCGCCGTGGCTGCCGCGGAGCTGTTGATGCTCGGCACGGAGTCGGTGGCCGCACAGCAAGACCTCGTCCACCGCGTGTACGGCTATGCAACACCTTGCCAGATCGAGTTTCTGCACACCGTCTCTTTCCGCACAGATGTCTTCGAGATGAGCGGCGCGCTCCGCGAGGTCTTGGTCACCTTGTCCCAGCGTGATGCGCCGGTAGGTGAGGCGGCCCTGCGGGCAATTGGGGCCACCCATGATGTGGCATGTACACCCATCATCGTCGAAGCCTTGGGTCGACGAGATGTGATGCTCGCGGCTCGGGATGTGCTGGTTCAGCTTGGCGACGACGCCGTGGCGGCGAGTGCGGCAATGCTACGCGATGTCAATGTGTCCGAGACCATCCGCCTGGAGCTGCCGAGAGTGCTCGCCGGGATGGGGCGCTCTGCGTCTGACTTTTTGACGGGGCAGCTCGTTCGCGAGCACACCGGAATGGTGGCTTACCGCGTGTTGTGTGCCTTGGAGAATCTGGTGGTCGAGTGGCCAGATGCGAGGCCAGAGCCCCAGTTACTCGCCCAAGTGGTGCGCGATCACCTGGAGGCTGCCGAGCGATATAGCGGTCTGGCTAGTGAACTGGAGCGTGCGGCGACAGACCGAGAGGACGTGCGTAATCGGGCGCACCCGTTGCTGGTTCGCCTGCTCCGGGAACGGCAACGACATGCCGTGCAGCGGGCCACGCGGGTGTACGGATTGAGTTTTGCGCAGGAGGATTTCCGATCGATCTCGATGGGCCTAAGCTCCGAACATCGCAAGACCGTCATCAGCAGTGTGGAGCTGTTGGAAGCGTCGACCGATGGTGAGTGGTCGGCGATTGCAGTGGCTGCCGAGCGTTTGCTACAACCCGAATATACCAGCCGCTCTCGGCGCTACGGTGCGGTCTTGGTCGACATGATGTCGGACAGTAGCTCCACAGTTCGTGAGCTAGCCCAGGCACAGCGAGACCTGTTGGCCCGGGCGGAGGCAACATGAAAGCGCGACAACTCACTCCGCTCGACCGTGTGCTGCTGTTCTCGCGGTTGGCACCGTCCGACTTCCGCGACAACGTTCGCCGCTTGGCAGAAGCGTCGCGCGAGCGGACCGTGCGCGATGGGGAGGTTCTGCTCGCGGGGGATGAGTCGCAGCGAGTGGTCTGGATCACCATCGATGCCATCATTCAGCGTACTCGGAACGGCCAACTCTTTCCTCCGTTCACGCCTCCAAGCCCCGTCGGCCTCATTGAAGCGCTGGCAGGCGGCGCTCCTGGAACGGAGCTCAAAGTACTCGAAGGAGGCTTGGTCCTCGAGGTTTCGATGGATATCTTCTTGGACGTCCTCATGTCCGGGCGGCGAGGCCTACTGAATCTGATGAGCCGACTTGGAAGCGGTGTTGTGGCTACGGTCGGTCTGTTGCCGCAGCCACCGGTAGCGTCGGTGGACATTGGCGAAGAGGAGACGCTGTCGCTGCTGGACCGTCTCATCCTGATGTCTGCGGATGGCTTGCTTGGACGAGTGGCCTTAGACACCATCGCACCCTTGGCCCGATTGATGACCGAACGGCGCTACAAAGCAGGTGAGACGCTGTGGACTGTGGGGGACGTCACGCAGAGCGGCATGGTTGTGGCACGGGGCCGAGTGACGTGTACCCAACCCGACGGAAGGAGCGCCGAAGCGCTGCCCTCGACCACCATTGGCTTTCTTGACCAGCTGGTGCTGGGGAAGATGGCGTTCACCGCCGTTGCGAAGACAGACGTCGTTACCCTGACGTTGCCACTACAGACCATGGTGGAAGCAATGGAGACGCACGAGGACCTGGCTCGGGCTGTCGTGTACGGCATGGCACTTGCGGTTATTGACCTCCCCATCCTCATCCAAGCGAAGGGGATCACGCGAGTGGACGTCGTTCCTGTCTTTTAGAGTTTAAGGCCCGGTGCACACCAAGTTCGGACCTTGGCGTGTGCACTCGTAGCGACCACGGCCGAGAACGACAGCTTGGCCCTCCATCGCATAGCCATCAATGACCGCGGATACGGTGCAGTCGCCGCCTTTGAAGCCCCACACGTAGCAAGACGGCGCGCAGGTCTTGACCGGCACATTGGGGCAGGTGACCGTCTGGGCTTGGCCTTCAAGGAAGACGAACTTCGCCTTGTCGATGTCGACGTCTGGGTAGGTGTTGACCGGCTCAACGGCCGTCTGGGCGACCGCCACCGAGCTGCGCTCAACACCCGTCGAGATCACGATATTCGGGTCGAAATCCCCGATCATGACAGGTAGTTGGCCGGTTGGACCGAGCTGGTCATGCACGAAGGTGAACATCTCGCTCACAGTGACGTTGAAGTCGTCGTTCGTGTCTGCGGCACCGGAGATGGCCTGGGTAAAGACCGCACCGAAGGCTCCGTCAATTGCGGGCTCTTGGGACTCCGACGAGCTGATAATCGCCGTGCGCGGACGGGTGGCAGGCCAGTCGGTCGCAGCGGGTCCGTAGAAGTAGATACCGTCGAGCTGATTGCGGTGAATCGCATCGGTGATGATGATCGAATGCCCGGCACCGGTCCACACACCGAGGTCGCGGGCAAACGAATCGAGCACCAAGCCGTCTTCTTGGCCGTTCTCGAGCGTGGAATCATAGGCGAGGAACGTTGGGATTCCGAGGTCTGCCCCCAGACCGTGCCCGGCAAAATAGAACAGGAAGGTATCGTCCGGTCCGATCAGCTGGGCGACCTCTGTACGGAGGGTCTGCCGAATGCTCTCGCGGTCCGCTTCGCCGTCTCCAAGGAGGAATACGTGGTCAAAGTGTGCGGTGTCTTCGAGCGTCTTCGCGACCTGGGCCGCATCTGACCGTGCGAAGTCCAGCTCGACCGCATCTGGCAGCGAATTGTAGGAAGACAGGCCGACAACAACGGCTACGCGCTGGCCTTGCGGGGCGTCTTGCGCGTGGGCCGCAGAGATGAGTCCCATTAGAAGGGCAGTTCGCAGCAGCATGGCGGTCTCTCCAGTCCGATCGGAGCTTACTGTAACCCCACCGGGATTCACCGTGCGGTGCAATGGGGACAACGTGCTAGGCGTAGACTCATTGGAGGACGCCTGATGAACCGTGCAACCGTGACACTCGCCGGACTTGGGGCTGTTGCCGCTGGGGTTCTGGGCACCGGATGGATAGCACCGGTACGCGTTCTTCCACAGGTCCCGCTTGTCGTCCCAGGCGATGGTCCGGGTGAGCTGGTCGTCGACATGGTGGATGGATCCAGCGACTCCGACCTCTCCGCCGTGGGGGCCCTCCTGGGAGTGGAGCTGCACTGGGTTCACCCGCTGTCGCAGGACGACGGCTTGGCGATTGGGTCCGTTCAAGACATCGCGGCGGCTGTAGCAATGCTTGATAACGACATTCGGGTAGAGGTTGTGGAGCCGTCCATCCAGCTTCACGCGCTCGGCTACCCGAACGACCCGATGCTTGACAAGCAGTGGCATCTGATGGCCATGGGTGCACCCGCGGGCTGGGCCCAGACGCCGCAGGGCGAAGGGATTATCGTCGCGGTTATCGACACCGGAGTGTCGGTTGTTGAAGACCTCGATGCGGACCGCGTATTGCAGGGCGCAAGCTTTGTTCCCGGCGTGTCCTCTGCACAGGACGACAATGGTCATGGCACCCATGTCGCAGGCACCATCGCCCAGTCGACAAACAACGGTCTTGGCGTGGCTGGCGTGGCTCCGCTGGCCACGATTCTACCGGTCAAGGTGCTGAGCGCTTCGGGCTCTGGAACGTCCGAGGGCATTGCTGCGGGCATCGATTACGCGGTCGACGAAGGCGCAGACGTCATCAACTTATCGCTGGGCGGTGGGTACTCGGAGGTCGTGCACACAGCGATTCGCAAGGCGCGTGCGCAAGGCGTCTTAGTTGTTGCTGCCGCCGGCAACTCGGGTCGCCGCGGTGTGTCGTGGCCTGGAGCCCTCTCCGAGACCATCGGTGTTGGGGCGGTTGGGCCAGACGGCACACGAGCGCCATATTCGTCCTTCGGTCAGGGCATAGACATCGCTGCACCAGGAGGCGATACCCGCATTCCTGGCGGTGGCGTTCTTCAAGACACCGTGACACCGAGTGGCCACGCCTACCGTGAGCTTCAAGGAACCTCGATGGCCGCACCGCACGTTGCAGGCGCCGCTGCGGTTCTGCTGTCCACGGGGACCTGTGGCCCGGATTGCGTGGAGGAAACACTCTTGACCAGCGCAAGCGGGAAGGCATGGGACGAAGCGATGGGGCACGGCACACTCGACCTCGAGCGCGCTCTCTCCGCTACCGGCGATTACTGGCGGGGTCTGCGGTTCTTCTTAGGGGTATTGGCAGCGGGTGCGATTGCCTCGCTCTCGGGTGCGCGCCGGCGCTTCTGGATGACGGCTGCAGTCGTCGGTGGATTGACGGCGGGGGGCCTTTTCTTCCTCGACAATCTGCCTGGCCTATCGGGCCGCTGGTGGGTGGCGCTGTTGAGCGACGGTCCATTGACCTGGCCGTCCACACTTCTCGGCGCTTGGGCTGCTCGGGTTCCTTTGGTCTACTCCGCCGCTTTGCCCCTCGCGTTGGCCATCCCGCTAGCGGGCGTTCGTAGCCTACGTCCGCTGCTCATTGGCGTATGCGCCGGCGTTGGGGCAGTGCTGCTCCATGCCGCAGCCACCCAATCGGTGGAACCGTGGTTCTTCAGTGGCGGCTGGGGCTCGGCTTGGCTTGTCGGCAACAGCACTGTGGCCGGACTCTTGGCATTGTCTCTTGCCGGTAGCGAACAACTCGACCAGCGAGGAACAGAATGACCATTCGTGGACGCCTCGAACGAATCGACATTGGCATGGGCGCGTGGGTGGTTGTCACGGCAGAGGGGGCCCGTCTACAGCTAGATGGCGAGGTGTCCGAGTCTTTGGCCGGCTCGCAGGTGGTCGCGGTAGGCGACAAGCGGGCGTCTCATGGGTTCGCCATGCTTCCAGTCGACGGAACACTGGTATTGACGGCCCCGTTGGCAAAAGCCGAGGACTAGCGCACAACGCCCTGCTTTCTTAGTTCTTCGACGTCGCTTGCCGCGTACCCACACGCCTGCAGAACCGCATCTGTGTCCGAGCCGAGGGCAGGGGCGCGTGTGTGCTGGCTGCGCGTGGTGGTGGTGTTTAGCATCACTCCTGGGAGCACTCGGCCGTCGATAGTGATGTTGTTGACGGTCTGGTGGGAGACCGCCTGAGCTACGCTCTGAACGGGGGCTGCTGGCACGCCGTGGGTCGCGAACAGAGCGTCACAATCCGCCATGGTTCTCCCCGCGACTGCGGTTGCGACCAAGCTGTCGACGTGCTGTCGGCGAGCAACGCGCTGTTCATTGATATCCAAGGAGGAATCTGACGTCAGCTGCAGCGCTGTGACGAGGCGCTTCCAGATGCGGTCGTTCCCGCAGCCGATGGCGACCCACCCATCTGAGCATGGATAGGCGTCGTACGGAACCAGCCCTGCATGCGCGTTGCCGAGACGTCCGCCTGCGTCTCCAGCCAGCGTCTGCCGAGTGGCGTGGTACACCAAACTTGCGGTGTTCGCCTGCATCATATCGACGGCAGTATGGTCTCCTTGGCCAGTTTTTTGGCGCTGCAGTAGTCCAAGTAAGACAGCCTGCGTCGCGAGTAATCCGGCAATCAGGTCGGCGATGGGAAGCGCGGAACGAACCGGTGGCCCGTCGGGCATTCCGGTCAGGGACATTCCGCCTGAGAGTGCCTGGATCACAACGTCGTAGCCTGGCCGGTCGCGCCACTCTGTCGGGGTATCCGCACCGAAACCACGGATACCCACGTGAACAATGTGAGGATGGACGGCACGAATTCGCTGTGGGAGTAGACCGAGCTTCGCAGCGGCTGGGGTGCGTACATTATCGACGAGGACGTCTGCCGTCTGGAGTAGGGCATCCAGCACGCGCTGGCCTTCGGCCGTCTTCAGGTCAATGCACACAGAGCGCTTGTTCCGGTTGAGTGCCTGAAAGTAGGTGCTTTCGCCGTCAATAACTGGCCCATATCCGCGCGTTTCGTCGCCATCGGGTGACTCCACCTTGATGACCTCGGCCCCTTGGTCTGCGAGCTGCTGTGTGGCCCAAGGACCCGCCAGGACCCGTGTGCAGTCGATGATTCGTACGCCGTTCATGACATCTCCTAGCTACGGCTATCCGTCTCGCGCCAGGACGGCTGCGCACACTCGGGGTGTCGGGATACCCCACGTGACCACCCCGGAGGCGATTGTGCTGGTAACCCTGTTGATGACGTTGGCTCTCGCTGCCGAACCCGTCGTAGAGCCGGGCGCGGACTGGGTTGTGGAGGAATCCTCTCTACCGGCGATCGAGTCGGCTATCGCGCTACTCCGAGCCGGCGAGATGGACCAGGCGGCTACGGCGTTTGCCGCTCTGGATGCCGCTTCGGAACAGCCGCAGATCACGTACCTGCACGCCCTGGCTGCGTACGAAGGCGGGTCACTCGACACGGCTCAAGAGGCTGCTTTTGGTGTGGAAGCGCCGGAGTATGCCCCATTACTCAACCTTCGCGGACTGATCTTGGCCGATGTCGGCCGTGGGCCAGAGGCACTGGCCGAGCTGAGTGCGGCGGAAGAGGTTGCGGGAACCGATCGAGCGCTGCGCGCGCGTATCCTACTCAATCGCGGACTTATTGAGGCCGACTCCGGGCAGTTTGGCGCTGCGGAGACATCGCTTGCCCGGGCGGCGACCTTGGCCCGGGAAGTGGGCGACGATGCTGTTGTTCAGGGGGCGGTCGACAACCTGGCCCGGATTGCGTCACTCACCGGTCGCGGTGGGGCGCGCGATGTGCTGGGAGCCGTCGTCGAACATCTGCGTAAGGGGGATGTGGCCTCTGCCGAGGCTGCCCTGCGTGAAGATGCAGGCACTGACCGTCGCTCGCTGGCCCGCCAAGCGTTGGCTAGGGCATCGATTGCCCGTGTTCAAGGTCAGATGGAGCCGGCACGAATCGCGGCTGAGGAGTCGTTACGTATTGCGCGGGAGGCGGGCTTGGTTCGGGAACGGCTCGCGTCGCTTGGAGATATTGCTGCGCTGTACATGGCGATGGAGAGGCCGGCTCTCGCCCGTGTCGCACTCGATGAGGCCTTGGGGCTGGTGGAGGGTACGCACTTCAAGGTTCGGGAGATTGGTCTTCGCATTCAGTCGGGTCTGCTCGCGTCAGATGAAGACAACATCCTATTGGCCAGGGCAGAGGCGGACCGAGCGCTCACGTTGTTGATGGCGTCGTCTCAGCCGGTTGCCCAGGCACGCCTTGCTGAACTCCAGGCCCGCATCGCTCTTCTCGAAGACAACACCGCAACCGCCCAGACTCGTTTTACCGAGTCCTATGACCAACTCTCCGCGCTCGGCTACAGCGCCGATGCCGCACGCATCGCCGTCGATTCGGTGCGTCGTACAGATGATGATGTCCTACGCGCTGCTTGGGCCGACAAGGCGCTGGCTTCTTTTGAGGCGGCCGGTGACCCGTCTGGACCCGCTTTTGTGGCCATGAGCGAAGGTCTGCTGCTGGCGTCTCGCGACGACATCGGTGGAGCGTTGGAAGCTTTTGTTCGGGCATCCGAGGCTGCGGAAGTGGCGGGCCCCCGTGCAGCTCGTGTCCAACAAATTGCCAGCGAGAACGCGGCTGTTGCCATGGCTGCGTTGGGCCACAACACCGAAGGTGCCTCTGAAATGGGCCTCGAGGAGGTCGTGCGCCGGCGCGGCGTCTTCGATGACGCTTCAGCCGCCTACGAAGTCGGCAGGACGGCCTACGACGAAGGTCGGTACTCGGAGGCTCGGAGCGCATTTGAGCGCGCCCAACAGCGGTTCATGGAGCTCGGTGAGGTCGACCATGGGACCACAGCTCGTCGGGCGCTCGCGTGGGCGGCGTATCAAGACGCGCTGCGCACCACGGGCATTGCGTCCTACCCATTCTACGAAGAGATCGAGCAGGAGGCCATTCAGGTTGGGGATCCAGAGCTCGCAGTTCGCGCCCGTGTGTCGCGTGCCATGATCGCGTCAGAGCTGGAACAGCCGTCGGCTGCTTCGCAACTGCTAGAAGCCGCCCGACAGGCAGAGGGCGGTGGGTATGATGTGCTCGCTGGTCAGGTCTGGGCCGAGGTTGCACTGAAACCAGGTGAGTTGGCCGATCGGGCGATGGCTGCGCGCAAAGCCGCTGAACACTTGACCGGAGAAGAGCTGGGAACGCACGCGCTCTATGCCGTCGCAGTCGACGCGTTCAACGCCGAGGACTACGGGTTGGCGCGTATTCTGGCTGGCGAGGCTGGGGCGCGTGGTGGAGCGCTCGCCACGGCTGTGACAGAGCTTGAAGAGGCGCTTGTTGAGGTGGGCGAGTAGGAGAGTCGCTAGGAGGCGTCATGGCCATTCGCGTGCGAAAGCTCGCCCGACAGCTCGGGCGTGCGCCAGAAGACCTTCTCGACCTGCTGAAGACGTTAGGGTTGTCCCAGTACAACAACGCGAATCAGATGCTGCCGGCTAATGCAGAAGACGCACTCCGCGCTGCAGTTCGTGCGGTTCCGCCATCTCGTGCGGTCCGACGCCCCGACCCTGTCCGTCGCCCCGTTGCCCAGTCGCAGAAGATTCCTGCATCCGTGCCGGTCGAGACCGTGAGCACGGCGAAGGCGTCTGCCGTTTTGACTGTGGAGCGCGAGGCGCTGGCAAAACTCAGGATCGAACTTGAAGCGGCTACCGCGCAGGTCCATGCCGAGCGTCAGTCGCTTGAAGCAGTGCGGGCCTCGCTAATCACCGAACAAGCAGCGGTGGATCAAGAGCGCTCACGACTCCGTCAAGCGCTGGTCGATGCTGAGAAACCACGCGAAGATGACGATACTTTCTTGGCGTATATGCTCCACAAACGGGGCCTTCGCGGCATGGATGAATGTGAGAGAGCTCTCGCAGCATTGGCTGGGCGTCGTCAGCTCCGGCCGATCATTGAACTTCTGCGCTGCGACCGTCCAGACCGGGTGATGAGTATTTTGGAGCAGCGTTTGGTCTTGGTGGGCGGTACCGTCCCCGCCGGTCTGCCCGAGAGCCTTGCGGCCGTGTGCGTGGCCTCGGAGCGAGCGGACGTGCCGGGCGAGCAGGACCTGTCACGAGGATTGGCTCGCTTTGGCGAGCTGCTGATGCTCCACGGTCTGCGTCGTGTGACCGTCGTCGGGGGGCGTCCGGCGTGGAACAAGACGCTCCGCGAAGGCCTGGATCCTCGGGTGGCGTTGCGCTTCCTTTCCAATGCGTCGGATATTGATGCGACAGGTCCACTGGCGCCGAACGACTTGTGTGTGGCTTGGGGACTCAAGGAGCCTGTTCCTCCGGACAAGGCGGGTCGCGGCGTTTTGGTTCACATTGACGGGGACCACCTGCTGTCGTTGCTTACTGGGGTCGAGGAGTTTCTGCGTCAGAGCGCAGCCTGAAGTTGGCCGGACGGTTAGGAGCTTGGTCTGTTGTTCAATGATTCCAGGTTGGGCAACACTGCCTGTTCTGCACCACATCAAAGGATCGTCATGGCACGTCGTCTTGTTCAGGACTTTGGCCCCTCGAAAGATGCGAAGAAGGGGAAGTCTGAAGAGCAGATGCGCAAGAAGGCTGAAGAGCTTGCTGCGTCCGGTATGCCCTTTCAGATGGCCATGGCTGTCGCCCACGGCAAGGTGACGTTGTCCGAAGCGCTTGAGCGGATGGCTCGCCAAGACAAGGTCGCCACCTTGATAAAGCGGCATGACTTGTCTCGTGCACTCGCAACGCAAGTAGCAATGGGACATGCTGATCTCGATCGGGTGCTGGCCCGCCAGCGGTTCGAGGCCCACCGCGTCGAGTACCGCAATCACAGCATATTGGACACGTTCGCAGAGAGCGGCGAACCGCTTACGGTTGACATGCATGGTCGTCGCCGTCTCATCGGTGTCGTGTCGAATATGACTCCGTACTCCTTCAACCTGACGGTGGAAGGTGGAGAGCCCGAAGAAATTCACAAGCTGCAGGCGATGGCTGCATGGAGTCCGGACAGCTGGAAGCGTGTGCGGAAGGTGCTCAAAACCGACAAAAAACGCGGTGCTGAGCCGAAGGCCCCGGTTCCGAAGCCCCAGGACCGGTACCCATGTTCGGATAAGCGGCTGTTCCGATGCTTGGATGAGGAGACCTCGGTCACGGTGACTACCCTAGAAGGCATGCAGCTCTCCGGTGTGGTCCGCTGGGTTTCGCGCTTCGAGCTTGGACTCACCCTTAAGGCCGACTCCGAGGCGGTCGTGTTCCGGCATGCGCTGGACCACCTGCGCGAAGGCTAGGACCAACGGATGTCCGTTTCGCTGAGACCTCGCTCCTCTCGGTAGTCCAGAACCCGTCTGGCTGTTACGCCCGCGGCCCCACGGACATCGCCGTGGTCTGACCGGAGACTACTTTGGGAATCATGACGGGGGCGCTTTCCGTACGTCGCTTTCGAGTTGTCGGTGACTTGCCGGAGGGGTTTCGTGACCGCTTCCGTGAGGGCCTGCAAGAGAACGCGTTCAAAGAACCGCTGACAGATGCGGGCAAAGAAGAGACTGAAGGCTGGGTTCTGACCCAGAACTTCTTGGACCATGACTTCACGGACTTTACTCGCTGGCTGTTCGAGCCGTCGTACGTGTTGTTCGCACTTCGCGTCGACAAGAAGTCGCTGCCAGGGCGGCTGGTCAAGGCCATGCTGCAGAAGCGCTGCGAAGCGTGGGCGGAAGAGCGTGGCGTACAGCGGTGCCCGGCATCGGTGCGAACCGATCTGCTGGACGACCTAGAGTACGAGCTTCTCAAGAAGATACTCCCTCGCGCTGCAGTCACTGAAGCGTGCTGGCACCTGGACCAGCAGTTTTTGCTGCTCCACGCATCGAGTGACAGCGTTGTTGACCGCTTTCGCAAGCGGTTCTTCAACAGCTTTGGCATGCGCCTCGTGCCGTGGTCGCCGCTGGACTGGCTAGGAGACGGGCCGGCCGTCGAAAAAATGATGAACTCGGCACCGAGCTTTCTCGCGATGGAGACAGAATGAGCGACGAAAACGAAGAGGGTCTTCCGACCCCGCCGCACCTCTCCTCGGAGTTTTACGTGTGGCTGTGGTGGGAGAGCGAACGCAACAATGCTCGCTTCGATCTTGCGGATCCGATCGGCCAGGTAGAAGTGTGGGTGGACGAGCGACTATCGTTCCGTCGCCCCGGCGACTCCAAGGTCTCCGCAGTACTTACCGGAGACGACGCGTCCACGACGCTTGAATCTCGGGCAGCACTCGCCGGTGGAAAGGTGGTCGAAGAAATTCGCCTTCGCATCCGTCGTGATGACCGCGAGTACTCGGTGTCCTTGAAGGGGGCTGCCGTT
This sequence comes from Myxococcota bacterium, assembly GCA_047626195.1. GTDB lineage: Bacteria > Myxococcota_A > UBA796 > UBA796 > CAJXTB01. The sequence goes on along the minus strand of JBLHSN010000017.1, from coordinate 21,248 downwards.
TCCATTCAGCGGGCAAAGCTTCCGCCAAGCGGCACCGACGCTGACGAGTCACCGCTGTATGACCGTATGTTCCACTATGAGGAACTTGAAAAGGTCGTCGGAGCCTTGTTCATCGCGTTTGCAAATGCTCGTCAGGCTGACGCCTGGGAGTCCTCAACGCTTCCCCAGATGAAGACTTGGTCACAGGGTGGTCTCGCAGCGGGTTGACAGTCGCTGCAGTCGGAATACGGGGTCGGCGCCTACGAGCCCGCTCGTTGGTTGGTGCGCTGCGCGGTTAGCTCAGCTGGATAGAGCGCTGGCCTCCGAAGCCAGAGGTCACAGGTTCGATTCCTGTACCGCGCGCCACCTTCCCGTCCGTTCCGCGGGACCCTCTTCTGCGGTATGATTACGGCACGCCGCAGGAGTGAAGGTGTTGAACCCGTGCAATACTGTCCGATGAACATTACCTTCTGGGGTGTTCGCGGTTCGATTCCGACGCCGGACGCCGACCACATGCGGTGGGGTGGCAATACCTCTTGTTTGGAGGTGTCTGTTCCGGGTGAGCCACCGCTGATCTTGGACTGCGGAACCGGTATTCGTCGCCTAGGTCAACGCATCGCGAGTGCCGGTGCTTCGCGGGTGGACATCCTCCTAAGCCACGTGCACATTGACCACGTGGTTGGGCTGCCTTTCTTTGCGCCGCTCCACCAAGCGGATGTCAGTGTCACGGTGACCGTACCCGCATTTAGCGACGAAGAAGCTAGCGAAAAAATCACCCGCTATTTGAACGGCACCTTGCACCCGCTTCGCCTTGCAGACATGACGTGCAACCTTGTGATTGCGGGTATGCGTCCCGGTGAGCCCTTCAAGCGCGCTGGCTTCGAGGTCACCGCATGCGCACTCAATCATCCAGGTGGCTCGTTGGCCTACCGGATTGAGCGCGGTGGTCGAACGTTCTGCTACGTCACTGACACGGCCCCGTTGGCGGTGTACGGCGAAGGGGTCGCAGCGGGCAAGGCCATGAGTACTGCCGAGGAGCGGGTCTCAGCTTTTCTTCAGGGCGCAGACTTTGTTGTGTTCGACACGATGTTCAGCGAAGCAGAGTACGTCGAGCGCATGACCTGGGGGCACGCCTACCCGGAGTACGCAGCGGCATTGTGCGCGGCATCGGGAGTCAAGACCCTCTGTCTCTTCCACCACCTCCCTTCCGCAGATGACGACCGAATGGATGCGTTGGCGAAGCACTGGCAAGCGGCCCCTGGGCCCATGCGTGTCGTGGTGGCTCGTGAGGGGGAGACGGTCGAGGTTGGCGGTCAGCCATGAGCGGTGAGGGCCTGTCGAAGATGGTGTCCGCAGAGTTCATTCGAGCGACGGTCACGCTGATCCCAGTATTGTTGGCGATGTGGTGGGTGCTCAAACTTCAAGGGATGCTTTGGCGCCGAACGGTGTGGGCGGCAGTGGGGGTTGACGCACGGCTACTTGAGGCTGAGCTTGGTGTGTGTTTGAGCTACCGATGGACCGGATACCAGCTTGCGGGCGAGGGCTGGCGGGTACGCTGGGTCGGTGGTCTGCGCGGTGAGACGACTTCAGTGAAGGTCTCTGGCGACAATGAGCGCGTGTCTGGCTTTCTAGACGCAGACGCGATTCGCAAAGCGGTCAACCTAAAATCGGCGTAGCGAGCTCTCGCTGAGTACGTCGCTGGGCTTCCTGAACATCTCCGTGAGCACGTAGTCGCGCGAGCACCGAGAGCAGGTCGGGCGCCACGGCGTCGTCGGGCCGAGCGCGAGCAACAGACAGCCCAGCCACGGCATCGGCTAGCCAAGCTTGGGCGAAGGTGAGAGTGCCATCAATACGCGTGACCTCGGCCCGGAGAACATCGCAGTGGTGGAGAACCTGCCGATGATGCAGGTCTGTGGTGTGCTGATGTGTACCGGGTGTCTCTGGTGAGTGCAGGGAGGCCCTGTCAGTCAACGCAGCGCGTGCCGCCGATTCATCGATAAGAGCGAGGTCGTCAGCCAGTTGTTGGGCGCTCTGTTGGAGTCGGAAGACCCAAGCGCAGACCTCATCGAGACCACTTGCCGTAGCGAGGTCGGGAGCGAGCGGAATCCCACGTTCGGTGAGGCGCAACGCGTTGTGCATGGCTGGGCGGTAGGTCTGTCCAAGGTGCACCTGAACCTGCCGTACCGTCGGGCGCTGACGACGAGGCTGCCAGTACAAGGGCGCCGACCCAAGAAGGGTGGCGGTTGCGGTCAGCAGGGCGATTCCAGCCATCCCGCTCGTCGTGGTGGCATCGAGGGCATGTAGACCGAGCCACAGACCGATGTGCGCACCTGCGAGCGATAGTAGAACGGTCTGGACGCGTGCAAGTCCATCTGACCGGTGGTTAAGAATCGTTGGCGCGCAGAGCCCCCAGGCTGCGCCTAGGGCCAATGCCGGCGACCCACCAAAGGCATTGCAAACCATAGTCCCAATAACGGCCACAAACATGGAGAGCAGGACTCGGTACGGGGCTTTGGGAGCGAACGCGAACCATCCCGCAGCGGTAGCTATTCCCAAAAGCAAGGACCGTCCTGCAGTGTCGGCCAGGGCTAGATCAGCGAGAGTGCAGACCGCCATCGAGACGCCGATAGCAAGTACGAAGCGAGTCATTGTGCAACTCCGAGGGTTGCAAAGGCCCGTTCATCTAGGACGGAGACCAAGTCTCGAGGCCGCTCGACAAACCGGTGGACACCGCCACCTGTGCGGCTCAGCGGCAGCAGAGCGCCATCTGCATCTGGACTGAGACTTACTGTGTACAACCGGCCTCCGTTGCGGCCGAGTCGATCTGCGAGTGCTTGCAGGGCGTCTGGCGTGGTGCGCCCGGCATTGGCGGCTCCATCTGAAACCACCAAGATGTCCGATCCAAGTGGTGATGTCTCAATGGCCACGCGCAGGCCGTCGTATAAGTTGGAACTTCCGCCGTCAGTGACGTCGTACAGACGCTCGGCCAGGGCTGCGTCATCTAGTTGTTCGTCTTCGGCGAGTACTGTGCGCGCTCGGTCTGCAAACGCCACGACAGAGACGGTACCGCGCGCACGTAGGTTCAGCGTACGCACCAGTTGTTTGGCATAGGACAGCTTGCCTCTGTCGGACATGGAGCCAGATGTATCCAACACTACGGTCACATGGCCTGACTGGTGCGCGGACCTCGGGGGCGACTGGGCTATCGGTCGCGGTACCACGGGTGAGATGTGTGGAAAAGCGGGGGAGAGCCACGCCGCAAAACTCGCCAGCACAGCCAGGATTACGGTCGTTAGAGTCTTGGGCATTCGGGCCTTCCGTGCGCTGGTCGAACCAGGGTGTACACAGACAACGATAGGCAGGCCGTGTACTTACAGCGGCGGCGGAAAACGTTGAACGCCACCGCGACTCAGCATGCTCTACTGTTGGCGCAAATCTTCCGGCATTGGATTTTCACCGCCTCGATGCACGATGGGACGCGCGTTCGGGTCGACCGGTGCGTCAGTGTCGGGTTCGGGCTCTGGTGTTGGGACGGTCGTGGGACGCGGCGTGGCGGTCGTTGGCCGCGGTCGTCTAGGAGCTGGCGCGACAGCCGGAGCGGATTTGGTTCCCGCTGCCACTTGCATGGCGGTCTGAACCCCTTCAGGCACGCCTTCCACAACGAGGTCGGGGTCCGAATAGGTTCCGCCGGATGCCGTATCTAGCTCAGCGATTAGCTTTGCACGGAGGTCCGGGCGGTACTGCGCAATGAGTTCACCCGGCAGACCGGAGAGCAATCGCGCGCCATAGTATGCGCGTCGGGCCCACCACGCTTGAACGACTGGCGAGGGGTCATCCACCCGGGAAAGAGCAGCTGCCGCACCGATCTCCAGGGTGGCGTCGCGAACGAAAGACTCGGCGAGCGCTGGTCCTCCGAGGCGGTCGACCATGACGTCTGCGAATCGGTCGTCATCGGTAGAGTTGAGCAAGGCGTCAATGCGGTACTCGATGCCTCCGCGCGCTGGAAGAGACCAGCTTGGAACGTCCTGACTGCCTGGCTCAGTGGCCGCGTATCCCTGGAAGTGGACCACGAGATCCGCAAAGTCATCCAGACTGCGCACGTCTTGACGGGCGAGATAACTCTGGTGGTTGTCGCTGAAACAATCCCACGCTTCTGCGTACAGCGCGGCGAAGTCCGTGCTGACTTTCATGCCGGACATCACGGCGTTCAGCGACTCTGGGCATTCTCGGTTTCGGGCGGCAAGTACGGCCTCCAGCTGCATCTCACCGCCTGGAGGAGGCTCGACGTAGCGAGTGGGGCGGTGCGGCACCCGACGGTTTCGGCGGGGCATCATTGGGGCGTAGCGCCAAGCCTCCGGCAGGACCATCGGATTCTCTGCCGCGGTATCGATGTCTTCAGGGAGCGCGAGCGCTTCGGGTACTGCTGTCATCGCCTCTTCAGGGAGCGCAACGACACCTGGTTGTTGGTCGGGAATACCGAGTACTTGAACATTGGCGGCAGTCTGTTCCACCGGGGCGTTCGGGTCACTCGCACGTCTGCTTGCGAGCCATGCCCCAGCAAGAACCAAGCAGGCAGCCCCGGCAGCAGCTCCGATGAGAAGAGACATTCGAAGGCGCTGGGGCACTAGGGGTTCCGCCGGAGTGTCTTGCGGCGTATCCGGGCCGATATGGGGCGTAGGGACACCCAGTTGGGGTGTCTGTGGCCGCTTATTCGACGGGGTGAACGTAATGGCCTCGTTGTCTCGGACCTGTGTGCCCGCGTCCAGCACGAAGGCGCCTCCTCCCATAGTCGTCATGCGGATTGCCGGACGAGGCGCTTGCGGCACGGGCGTTGCGACGCCCTGGGTCAGCGCGCTTCTACCGCTGTCCATCCCAATACTGGCCAAGACCTCCGGCGCCGGAAGCATGGACGGCGGTGGGTTCTCGAGTGTAGGGAAATCAATTCCGATGGCCGCTAACGTGGCGTTGTCGTCGCCTTCTCGGGCGCGCACTACTTTCAGAATTTGCTCAACCCCGGTCTGGGGGGAGGTCCAGTCTGCTTCCGCAAACTCGCCGTCTTCGACGCTGCCGTGCACACCGTCCGAGCACGCAAAGAGGATGTCGCCGGAACGTAGATCATGCGGGCCGTCAACATCGACGTCAACGTGACGGTCTACACCGACGGAACGCGCCAAAATATGGGCTTCGGGGTGACTTTGCGCATCTTCAGGGCTCAGAAGCTCGGCGTCGACGAAGAGGTTCACCATCGTGTGGTCGCGGGTCAGGAGCTTGGTGCGGTTCCCACGAATCATGTAGATGCGAGAATCACCGACGTGGCCAACCCAGGCTTGAGGCCCACGGACGGCGATGACAGCCACTGTCGTTCCCATTCCGAGCAGCCGCCGTACCTTGCGCGATACCTCGTAGATTGCACGGTTTGCGGCTTGTATAGACTCGGACAGCGCCTGCTCGATGGGTAGATTTTCGTTGTCGCGCATGGTGTCGTGAATGACACGCACAGCGATGGCAGACGCTTGGTCACCGCCTGCGTGCCCACCCATCCCGTCACACACAATAATAAGGGTGCATGTCGGAAGCTCAAACGCTCCCAAGCTGTCTTCATTTCGCTCACGAAGCCGCCGGTCGGTCGCGTAGCCCCAAGCGTGGTCCAAGTCGGTACTCCTTGGGTACGAGGATACCGCGTAAGCCTTTGCTCTACGAGGGGTGCTCCACGAATCCGCCGTTAAGGGGTCTCTTGGAGGTACAATGTCCGGCGAATCCCACCGTGTCTTGCTGTGTTGTGTGGTGGCGCTATCCCTCGTTGCAGCGGCACCGTACGCTGAAACTGGAGATGCTGTTGTGGCGTCTGACCATGTGCTCGCGTCGCAAGCGGGAGCTGAAATTCTTGCCGCGGGCGGTAACGCTGTCGACGCAGCGGTTGCGGCGGCGTTGGCTGCGGGCGTTGTGCAGCCTGCCGGGAGTGGGCTTGGCGGCGGCGGGTTCGCGGTGTGGTCTGTTTCCGGCGACGTCGGGACTATCGACTTTCGGGAGCGCGCCCCCGCAGCAGCGACGTCGGACCTGTATGTGGGCGCGGACGGCGCAATTGTCGATGGCTTGAGTCGCCGTGGCGGGCTGGCGATTGCGGTGCCCGGTGAACCCCGTGGGCTTGCGTGGCTTGTTGAGACGCACGGCAGACTGCCGTTGACCCAGGTCGCACGCCCAGCTGTTCGGTTGGCGAAGCGTGGTTTTCCGCTCGGACCTCACCTAGACGGGGCGCTGGACCGTACACAGTACGAGACGATTCAGGCGGAATTCCCAGATGAGCACCGCCCTGGAACTTGGATTGAGCGAAAGACACTGGGTCGGACCATTGCGCGCTGGGCCCGCTCCGGAGGCGACAGCCTGTACACGGGAGCGGACGGTGAAGCGTTGGTCGAACATGTCCAAGAGCAGGGCGGCATTCTCACGGTCGCGGACTTGTCTGACTACGCGGTACAAGAGCGGGATCCTGTCGTCGTCCAATTCCGCGACTATACCATTGTCAGTATGGCGCCACCGTCATCGGGTGGCGTTGTTTTAGCACAGGTGCTGCAGGTACTCGCCGACGACGACTTACAGGCCTTGGGGCTCAATTCTTCCGCATACATCCACCGGGTGACGGAAGCGCTTAAGCATGCTTATGCGGACCGTGCGCGTGACCTAGGAGACCCTGATTTTGTCGAGGTACCCGTCGCCGACCTCATCTCCCAAGCCCGTGTCGAAGCGGTTCGTCGTGCGTTTAATGCAGACCAAACCCTGCCCAATGAAGCGTACGGTCGTGGGGCACAGCTGCCGGATGACCACGGTACCCAGCACATCTCCGTGATCGATGCGGATGGCGGTGCGTGTGCCCTGACAACTACCGTCAACACGTCCTTCGGAAGCGGAGTGGTCGTGCCTGGCCTTGGGCTGATTCTCAACAATGAGATGGACGACTTCGCATCCCAGCCGGGCGTTCCCAATGCCTACGGACTGGTCGGTGGTGTCGAGAATGGTATTGAACCTGGAAAGCGTCCCTTATCGAGTACCACGCCGACACTGGTTCTAGATGCAGACGGCAATGTCGTGATGTCGGTCGGTGCGTCCGGTGGCTCGACCATCATCTCGAGTGTCATTCAGGTCATCCTAAATGTGACGGTGTTCGACCTCGACCCCCAAGAGGCTGTGGCCAGTGCCCGGTTCCATCATCAGTGGAAGCCCGACATCCTGTTCTTGGAGCCGGAAATTGCCCGCGATGTGCAGGACGGCCTCACCGCTCGAGGCCACACGGTGAACGTCAGAAGCGGCTTTAGCGCGGTCCAGGCCGTCACGTCCGACCAAGGGACTCAATCAGGCGGCGCAGACCCTCGCAAGGGGGGCTGGCCTGCGGGTGTGTGGATGTCCGACGACTAGGTTGACGTCGTCATGGCAATGGCGACGACTAGCCCTACGACGACGGGTATCAGCACATGCTTGGCGTCTCGCACCGCATTGCCACCGAACCGAGAGAACAGCAGAACCAGGACGGGTACTGGCGTACAGGTCAGCCCGAGCCACACGGCTAGCTCTCCGCGCATGTGTCCGAACGGGTGAAATCCAAGGATGTGGTCGCCACTCAGCGCCAAGACTGCGGGGTCGACCAGCGCACTTCCAGCGAGCGTCAGTCCATACACGGCGAGAGGGGTCTCTTCGCCAATCCATGCAGCTAAGTGCCAGGCGCCACCGCCTCCCAACACCAGCAGACAGATGAACACGCCAATGACGGAGGGACTCAAGCGATCGAGGTGGAACTCGGGTGGGATAGCTGCGGTCCGCGAGCGGGAACGTAGCAGCAGCGCGCAGACCACCAGCAGAGGCAGCGAAAGTAGCGGCCAGGTGGGGTTACTCCAGGTGGCGACGGTACCGAGCCCGCCAAGTGGAGAGCACACCCCAGCGACCCACGCGAGAGTGGCGAGACGCGCACCGTGAGCGCGGTCTTGGGAGGTCGAGAGAATAGCCGCAGCTGTGGCAAAGCCGCCCAAGAGTGCGCCGCCGAGAATCGCATGTCGCCACTTGTGGTCGAGCTGAACGCGCTGTGCTGCAAGAAACTGCACCGCAGTCATCAGTACCAAGATCCAACCCGCGGGCTTGGTGAGCATGGTGCTCAGAGCGGGTGACGGCAGGATTGACAGCGCAACTAGCGTCACCACGGCACTCACCGCGATGACAATCCGCACTCTTCTCTGATGAAATCGGAGCCCAAAAGCTAACAGGGCTGCCAGAGCAAGCGGAAGCAACGCGCTGGTCGGCGAGGGAATCACAGCGGACGGTCCGAGCGATTGACGACTGGATTTGTCAGTGTCCCAATCCCTTCAATCACCACGTGAACGATGTCGCCGTGATGGATCGGAGCCACACCCGGCGGCGTGCCGGTGGCCACCACATCTCCAGGATTTAGGGTCATTACTGAGCTGATAAAGGACAGGAGGCGACCGGTCGAAAACACCATGTCGGAGGTCCTACCTGCCGCACGTGGTGTTCCCGAGACTTCAGTCGCTACCGCAAGATCGTCAGCCGACAGCTCTGTCTCAATCCACGGTCCAATCGGGCAGAAGGTATCGAAACCTTTAGCGCGGGTGAACAGACCGTCTGCGCGCTGGAAGTCGCGGCAGGTGACGTCGTTGAGGCAGGTGTACCCGAACACCGCAGCTAGGCACTCGGTCTCGGTAGCCCGGCTGAGCGATGCTCCGATGACGACTGCAAGTTCTCCCTCAGGGTCAACGCGCTCGGTTCCGGGTGGAATCTCGATGGCTACGTTGGGCCCGATGATGGCACTTGGCGGTTTGAGGAACAGGCGGGGCACCAGAGGTATCGGCTTGCCCATCTCTGCTGCATGCTTTGGGTAGTTGGAGCCCACAGCAACGATTTTGCTCGGGGTCACCGGGGCGAGCAGTCGGTGACATGACATCACCGCACCGGTCTCTTCGCCACCCAGCCATGGAGCTGTCGTGAGTAAACGCGCGGAGTCGCCGCTCAGGATTGCCCAATGAGCGGCCCCATCCAGGGCGATTCGACCCACTCTCAAGCGGGTGCCTGTCCGCCCGTCACCCTGGCCAAAGCCGCGGCGAGCGCTTCTCTATTCTTCACAACCGCACCGATCTGGCCAACGGTCTGCGACGCGACGGCGCTGGCGAGGTCGCCGCACTGCTGTGGGGTCAGGCCGCGTGACACACCGAAGAGGAACGCGCCTGCGTAGGCATCTCCAGCACCGGTTGTGTCGATGGCCTCGACCGGGCAGACGTCGACCGAGTACAGCTCGGGGCCAACGCGAATGAGCGAGCCCTTGGAACCGAGCTTCACGACCACGGTGTGCACTTTGGCACGGTCCGCAATGACGTGAATCGCTTCTTCAGGGGCAACGCCAGCGAGCATACGTGCTTCGTCGGCGTTCAGGAAGACCGTGTCAACGGTCTCTTCAAGCAGCGACCACAGAAGGTCCTTGACCATGTCGACCACGAAGGGGTCGGCAGCGTCCAGGGAGATGCTTGCACCGCCTGCCTTGGCCATGCGCATGGCGCCGATGGCCATGTCTTGCATGGGACCAGGCAACAGTGTGTAGCCGGTGAAGTGGGCGATCTTAGTGTCTGTTAGGACCGCGCCGTAGTCACCCAAGTCGGTGAGCGAAATCGCGGCGCCGAGATCGGTGAGCATTGTGCGCTCTGCATCGACGGAGCTGACGATGGACAGGCACTTTCCGGTGGCTGCTTTCGTGGTGAACTGGAGATTGTGGTTGCCACAAGCTTCCATCATCCGCTGGGCGTACATCCTGCCCATTTGGTCGTCACCAACCTGGCCGCGATAGGTAGCTTTCGCGCCCAAGTAGCCAGCTGTGGCCACTGCATTAGCGCAGGAGCCCCCTGAATCAAAGGTCACCTTGTTGAGGCGAACTTTTTCGTAGACCTGCTGCCAACGGCCATGGTCGACCGGGTGCATCGTGCCGCGCGCGAGGTCAAACTCGCGCACCACTGCTGTGTCATCCATTACAACCAAAGCGTCAATGAGCGCATTGCCCAGACCCGCGACATCCCACTGCATTTAACCGCCTCCACGAGACAAGGCGGCCGAGTAGCGCTGTGACGGGGCTCTTGCAAGCGCAGTCCTGTTAGGGGGCCGCCGCGGAGGATGTGGATTGACTGGATCACGCTCACTCAACTGGAAGACGTTCGTAGTAATCGGCGGGTCGCTTCTCCTGTTCGGTGGCTTCGTTTACAGTTTGGAGTGGGACAAGGTGTGGGAGGCGCTCTCGCGGGTCCACCCCATTTGGGTGCTGGTCGCCGCTGCCTGCGTGATCCTGGATTACTATTCCCGGGCCATGCGCTGGGGTGTTGTGATTCATCACTTCGATCCGCTTGCCCCTGCGCGCGTGCTGTGGCGTGGCATGACGATTGGAAATGCGCTGAACACGGTCTTGCCTCTGCGGGCGGGTGACCTGATCCGGCCCATGTTCCTATCGGCCAAGCGGCGACTGCCCTTGGCGACCGTGTTGTCGACTGTCGTCGTAGAGCGCCTGTTGGATGCCTTTGGTGTCGTCGGCTGCCTTGCGGTCATCCTAATCTTGATGGACACGAGTGGAAGTACAGCGGCTGGTGCCATGGACCAGATTCGTGAGTGGGGCTTGCCAGCAAGCGTCACGGCCATGGGACTGTTGATCGCGGTTCTGCTGATGGCGAGCCGCCGCGCACGGTTCATCGCGAAGGCAGGATTGTCGTGGTTCGGTAGGCCTTGGCGCGTTCGAGGCTACCGCATCTACTTGCAGCTTGTTGAAGGCCTTCAGCCTGCGCGCAGTCCTGGGCGATTGCTCGGCGGTCTGGCCTGGACGGCTGTGGTGTGGGTTTTGACCACCCTGTCGATTCTCGCCGTCACCCATTCTCTGGATATTTCACTGCCTCCAGCCGGCGCGCTATTCGCCGCCGTCGCGCTCACTGTGGCCATCTCATTGCCACAGGCACCCGGTTTCTTAGGCATCTTTCAGGTGGCTATGACCGAGTCACTGGTTCTGTGGGGGGCGTCGCGCGGTGAGAGCCAAGCCGCAGCGTTGGTGCTGTGGGCTGTCTACGTGCTGCCCATCACTGGCATTGGCATGTTTCACGCGTGGCTGGAAGCCTCCGAGCTCACGGCGATCCGTGCGTCTATGGCTGAGAAAGCCAAGCGGGACGGGCCTTGAGCGCGAGGGCTTAGAACATCGCGCGGTAGGTCTCGACCAGAAGAGCGTAGGTGCAAACAGCGGAGATAGCCGCCATTGGGATCCAAACGGGTACGAAGAACACGTGGCCGCCGCGCCATGGAATGAGGGGGGTCCACCAAGTAGTTCTTGGTCTTGTCATTCTTGCCGGGTCCCCGAAGCAGGCGGAACCCCAGGTCGACGACCGTGAGGCTCGCGGCGGGAATGAGCACCACGAACAGGTTTGTTGGCCCGCTGCTTGGCAGCACCCCTACAACGGACAGCCCGATGAGGCCGAGAATGCTGGCCACGGCGATGAGGGCGCCAAGAACAGCTTGCCCAACGGCGGTGAGATTGAAAATAATCAAGAGCTCTCCATGTGTTGGAGACGGTTAATCACTTGGTTAGTTTCAGCAATATTGCTGGCGACCACCTAGACAGACGGTCGGGGCTACGGTCGCCGCTTCGCTGCGTCTTTGGCGGCCTCAATCTCTGCCTGACGCGCATGCCACCGTCGCAAGAACGGGTTGGGACGCTCGGGCGGGAGGTCATCCACTGGCAAGACAGCGGCTAGGTGCTTGTGCATCGTCAGTACGAGGGGAAAGCCCCATTTGCTGATCCATATGGGCTGTGCGCCGGCCTGAACAGTAATGTGGAACGCTTGCGACGTGGAGAAGCCTTCGCCGGTGAGGCCAAGTGTACTGACGCGAGCCTGCGGATACGCTGCGCCGTTGATGTGCAGGACGTTGTCCATCAGGGCGATTCGCTTGCGTGGAAGCACAGCGAAGATGAGTGTGCCAAGTATCCCAAGGACTGTTCCCGGAGCCCCAAGCCAGTAGGCGGCTGCCGTATCGCCCTCGTTCAGCGAACCCACAACAAGTAGGGCGCAGATCAACGTAAATCCGACACCCAGAGCAATGCCTGTGCGTCGGGTCTGGTTCCAGCAGGCGTCACCAGTCGGTGGCGCTTCTGGCAGGCTGTCAGACGTGGTTCTGAACGAGGCTGCGTAGGCCGTTGAGGCCACCCCCTGCGCCGACCTTGCGGTTGACCACTTCGCCGCCCTTGAAGACGAGAAGGGTAGGAATGCTTGTCACGCCGTATTTGAGCGCGATGCCACGGTTGCCGTCGACGTCGATTTTGGCGACCTTGACCTTGCCACCTTGCTCGTCTGCAAGCTTGTCGAGGAGTGGTGCGATGGCCTTGCACGGACCACACCATGTTGCCCAGAAGTCGACGATGACTGGGACGTCGCTGTTGATAACATCGGCTTCAAAGCTCGATTCAGTTGCAGTGATGACGTGTTCGCTAGCCATAGGGGCCTCCAGTTGCGATGAGGTAAGCCGAGTAACCGCAGACAGTCACGTCCGCGTGTCGCTTCCCGTTTTGCTTTTACGAAGTCTGGCGTGCCACGCCGGTTGGGTACGCCGGTCGCAGCCAACATCAGGCCGGTCGAGCTCTACTGCCGGAACTTGGCTGACAGGTCCTTGGTCAGGTTTTTCTGATGGCTTTCAAGGGTTCCACCGCCAATCTCAATGAGCTTGGCATCACGCCACAAGCGCTCGACTGGGTACTCGCGGCAGTAGCCCTGACCGCCCATTACCTGCATGGCGTTATCGGCGACAATTTTACCGACGGGTGCGGCGAAGAGCTTAGCGGCGTCCGACCCGATGCGGTTGCGTACATCTGGACCGACGTTCTGAGCCACGTTGTAGATGAGGCAGCGCGCGGCCTCGGTCATGGCGTAGCTGTCGCCAACGTACTTCTGGATTTGGCCGAAGCGATTGATCGACTGTCCAAAGGCTTTCCGCTTGTGGGCATGGCTGACCATGATCTCTACGCAGCGGTCGGCGATACCGAGGCTCATAGCAGCGAGGGCCAAGCGCTCAATCTCAAGGTTGCGCATCATGTGGATGAGGCCACCCCCGATCTCGCCGAGCAGGTTGTTGCCGGGAACGCGACAGTCCTCAAAGATGAGCTCCGACATGGTGGAGCCGCGCATCCCGAGCTTATCGATGTGGTGCGATGTGGACAGGCCCGGGCAGTCCCGGTCGACTACGAAGGTCGTGATGCGACCATCGACCTTGGCGTACACCTGGAAGCAATGGGCTTCACAGCCGTTAGTGATGTAAGTCTTTACGCCGTTGAGAATCCAATCGTCGCCATCGCGAACGGCGGTGGACGTCATGCCCAAGACGTCTGTTCCGGCACCGGGCTCGGTCATGCCCATGCCAGCGATCCATTCGCCCGTGAGCACCTTCGGCATGTACCGAGCGCGCTGTTCGGCATTGGACGAATAGTAGAAGTTGTTCACGAACAGCAGGCTGTGAGCGAGGTAAGCAAGCGCAAAACCGGGGTCAGACTTGGACAGCTCATGGTGGACGATGACACTCGCCACGGTGTCCATGCCAGCGCCGCCGCCTTCTTCGGGAACCGTAATGCCGAGCAATCCGAGCTCGCCGCACTGACGCATAAGCTCAATATTCAGGGTACCTTTTTCGTCGTGCTCGGCAGCCTGGGGCTCGACTTCATTGGTGGTAAAGTCAGCTACCATCTCCCGCAGCATACGGTGTTCTTCGGTAGGATTGAACAGGTCGAACGACATGGGAGGCTCCGCGTGAGTCCGCCTGTCTAGCCCGTCTGACTGGTGGCGGGAACAAACGGAATGCTGCGCCCCTTGGTCCAGCGGCGAAGTGTGGCGTGCAGACGGTCCTTTGCTCCTCGCACGATGCGCAAGTGGGTAAACGCCCGGTCATTGTCTACGCCGTCTGGGACCCACGAGCCCGTGTTGAACGTCCAGCCTCCTTCCTCTTGCTGGGCGACCGGTTCATGGGTGTGACCAAACACCACAATCTTAGCGGCCATGCGCTTGCGAATCTCACGAGCGACCTTGGTCAATTGAGCAGTATTGACATGCGGCGCGGTGGTCGCACTGAGGTGAAGGTGAGCACGCCACAACCCCACGGCGATGAGTGCGGTGACAACGCCGAAGACTGGCCAACTCGACATGACCAAGAGAGTAAGCACGGCACAGCCGGCCAATGCCATTAACGCCAAGCGGTCCAACATCAGCGAACGCAGGACCCGGGTGCGGTCGATGACTACGGGAATACGCGTCAGCTTGTCTACCGAGTGCACAGCGACAGGATCGAGCTGGAAGCGTTGCGCCAGACGACGGAGCCGGGGGAGACGTTTGGCTCGCCGAGCCTGACGCATTTTGGAGGGACTAGCAAGGCGACCTGCGGTCTGTAGAATACGCTGGGTCATACGGCCAAACGCGCCCACAATATCCCACATACGCCAGCCTCCCTGTCGGAAGAACCACACGAAGTAAGCGGCAAAACTCCACGGCTCATCATGGCCGGAATGGGGAGCGTAGTGATTGTTCACGTATCGCATGAGAGACGCCGAGAGACTAGGGTCGATGTCGGTTCCGTCGTCCGTAAATGGATCCAAGACGTCTTCGACGGTGCAGTAGGGGTCGTACAGGTGCCCATGCTCCACCCACACACCGTCTTCCCAGAAAAACCACGGGTGGAAGCTTAGGCGTTCGTTGAAGGATGTGGTGTTCGTAAGCGTGGCTTGCAAGCGTTCTCGTAGACGCTGTTGCACTTCCTTCCAGTGGAATTCAACGTCGTGATTTCCAATGACGATGGCGACGAAGTGCCCGGCATCTACAAAGCGAGCCAGAGCGGCAAACACCTCCGGGTGCCTGTCGACGACGGCGTCGACCTTCGCAAGCGCGGCAGGGGCTGTTGTACCTAGGCCGTACAGGTGGTCATCTTCATCGATACCGGTGAGCAGGCCTACGTCTGCCGGCATGAGCCGCATGGCCAGAAAGTCGACCATGTCACCGTTGATAATCAGGCGCCATGGCCGACCTCCGGCAGGGTGTGCACCATGGTGTTCGATGAAAGCCGTGAGCTGTTGTTCCACTAGGCCCAGGTCCATGTGTTCCGGATGCAGCGCGCCGATGTCTTCGCCGAGGTGCAGGTCGCTGATCACTAGGATGTTCGGGGTACCTTGCATGGACGTTCTCTATGTAGACAGAGCGGCTTATCGGACGCTGGACCGTGCCGAATCGAGGTCATTGTTTGTTGGGCGTTGCCTGTGAGGTGCAGTGTGACTGGACGGCTCTGTGTACTTATCGGCCCGCTTGGATAGCGACAGTCATCAAAATCCCAACCCAGATTCCACATATTGTGAATGTGTGGAGGCTACATGTCATCACTTCTCCTGTGGTTACAGGGGTGAGCGATGGGGTCGATGAAAGAAACCGGCGCTAGGGTGCGTTCAGGGCGGCCGCCAACTGACGACGTTGTAACTGGTTACTACTAGGAAGGTGGCGGCCGAACTGGGCACGCTAAAGCGTCGGGTTCGAGCTCAAGACCGATGCTCGTCCCTGTAATCGCCGCTCTACCGGCGTCAGCAGGCACACAGGTCAGGGTTGATTCTATGAACTTAGACGACCTGGCTTTGCGAGATGTTCGTTGCGACCTGACCGGCGGAGGGTTGTTTGCCTCTCTCACTTTGGGCGCTCAACTCAGCAGTCAGTCAGAGCCCTTGAACGCTTACTATCCGGCGGGCGCAGCCATCCGGCTGTCGTGGAGCTTTGCGAGGGGCCAGGTGGCGGATGCGAGCGTAGTGGAATCCAGTCAACCGAGCGCAGACGCCTGGATGTTGAGCGCTTTGTCGGAGATAAAATCCACACTATCAGGAGCGTGCAGCACGACATTCCTCATTGGTGACCTCGCCTCGGATGTGGCCATCGACGCGCCACAAGCCGAGCCAGCAGTCGATCCAAACCCAACGTTGAACATCAGTAATGCTGTGGTAACTGGCGGCCATCTCGAAGCGAATCCAACTGGGGTTCCCGAAACCGCAAAACTCCCTATGCCGGAACCCCACAGGGTCCGGACAGCGAGCCCCTAGCGTATGGCCAACAGTTTGCTCGATGGTCGCTGACCCATCAAGGCCAAACAGACAGGGCCATCTGTTTGTCGATGTAGGTGTACGACGTTGCTTCATCTCACAAGAGCCGTCCGTCATGGGTTAGGCAGGCCGCCTGTTTTAGGGGGTCCAATGTCTAAGAAGCTCTTCCTTGTCGACGGTTCCAATCACGCGTTCCGCGTTCAGTTCGCTCTGCCGCCCATGACGGCGAAGAATGGCTTTCCAACGCGGGCGCTGTACGGCTTCACAACGCTGTTCGCCAAGGTCTTGCGGGAGCACCAGCCCGACTACGTCGCTGTGTGTTTCGACAAGGGCAGCACCTTTCGCCACGAGATGTACCCCGAGTACAAGGGTCATCGTCCAGACATGCCCGAAGATCTGCGCCAGCAGTGGCCTCACTTTGAGGAGCTCATCGAAGGCTTCGGTGCCAAGTACTTGACCCTGCCTGGCTACGAAGCGGACGACGTCATTGGAACCCTGGCCATGCGCTATGCAGATGAGTGCGATGTGTTTTTGTTGACCGGTGACAAAGATTTTTGCCAGATCGTTAGCGACAAGATTCGCATTCTTGACCTGATGAAGGACCGGGAGATCGGCCCAGATGACGTTGTCGATAAGATGGGCGTCGCGGCGGACAGAGTGATTGACTTGCTCGGTCTGGTTGGCGACGCATCCGACAATATCCCAGGAATCCCCGGGGTTGGACCCAAGAAAGCACAGCAGTTCTTGGCCAAGTACGGTGACCTGGAAGGGGTGCTTGCCAACGCCGACAAGATCGGGGGAAAGACAGGCGAGAAGGTCAAGGCGCACGCAGACAACGCACGTCTGTCGTACAAGCTGGCGACCATCGATATCAACGCACCCGTTCCTGTCGTACTCGCCGACCTGAAGATGACTGGGATCGACGCCGAGAAACTCCGTCCGCTGTTCGACCAGTGGGAGTTCGGCGCCTTGGCTCGCAAGCTGCTTGGGTCCAGCGCCAAGAAGATCGATGTGACCGGCTACAGTGTTGTTGGCAACGCGGATGAGCTGGACCAGTACATCGCCAGCGTTCGCAAGGCTGGACGCGTCGCCGTTGGTGTCCACTACACCGGGGATGACGCACGAACTGCGGACCTGCTCGGTGTGTCCTTGTGCCACGAGGACGCCAGAGCGGTCTATGTTCCCTGGACCAAGCCAGGCGGGGCGCTGACTGTTGGCGCCTTCCGCGGCCCGCTGAGCGATCTGTTGGCGGACGGTGCCATCCGCAAGGTGTGTCATGACAGCAAAGCCATCGCTCAAGCTCTAGCAACAGCTGGCATCGCGCTTGCTGGTGTGGAGCATGACCTCCAGCTTGCTGACTACGTAGTGGCCGCTCACGAACGCTCCCATGACATGGTGCAGCTCGCTGAGCGTCTGCTGACCTACTCACCGTCCGACTACACCCGACAGAGCAGCACAGATGACGCGTTGTTCGCTGACCCCGTTGTCTTCGAGCAAGCGCGTCGTTTCTGTGCCGAGCCCGCGCACATGTCGTGGTTGCTCGCGCAGAAGCTGTTGCCACACCTAAAGGGCGGCATGGAGACCCTGTACAACGACATCGAGTTGCCGTTGGTGCCCGTCCTGACCCAGATGGAGGAGCACGGGATTCGCCTCGATGTCGACGCATTGGCGGTGATTCGCGAGGACATCGCTGGCCAGGTTGAGCTTGCGCGTGCCGCTGCCTACGAAGCGGCAGGTCGAGAGTTCGACATTGATGGTCGCAAAGACCTTCAGAAGCTGTTGTTCGAAGAGCTAGAGCTGCCCACGCACAAGAAGCTCAAAGACGGCTTCAGTACCGATGCCAGCGTTCTCGAAAAGTTGTCGGACTTGCATCCGTTACCGGCCAAGATCATTGAGTATCGAAAGCTCAACAAGCTGGTCAATACCTACCTGGACGCGCTGCCGACATTCCTTGGAAAAGATGGCCGCATCCACACCAGCTTCAACCAAGCGGTTGCGGCAACCGGTCGCCTGTCGAGCGGCAATCCGAACCTGCAGAACATTCCAATTCGTACAGCCGAAGGTCGGCGGATTCGCGGCGCCTTCATCCCAGACCCGGGCCATAAGTTTCTCTCTGCTGATTACTCCCAGATTGAGCTTCGCATCCTGGCGCACTTCACCGGTGAAGGGCCGCTGGTGGATTCGTTTCTCGCAGGCGATGACATCCATGCCCGGACCGCCTCCGAGGTGTTTGGCGTCGAGCGGGATGCCGTGACCATCGAGCTTCGCAGTGCTGCCAAGGCCATCAACTTCGGCCTGCTGTATGGAATGAGCGCGTTCCGCCTCGGTGGAGATTTAGGCATTCCACAGAAACAAGCGGCCCAGTACATCGAAGACTACTTCGACCGCATGCCTACTGTGCGCGGCTGGCTCGAGGCGACCAAGGAGTTGGCCAAGGAGAACGGCTACGTCGAGACGCTGTTTGGCCGTCGTCGCTTGTTGCCCGACATTCACTCTGGGCGGTTCAACGAACGCGCCGCCGCAGAGCGCGAAGCCACCAACACGCCCATTCAAGGGACTGCAGCCGACCTCATCAAGTTGGCCATGATTAAGGTGGACTCGGTACTGCGCGACAGTGGGTCCAAAGCACGCTTGCTCCTTCAGGTTCACGATGAATTGTTGCTGTCGGTTCCCGAAGATGAGATTGAGAGGGTTACGAAGGCGGTGAGCGAAGCCATGAGCGGCGTTGCAGAGTTGGCAGTCCCCTTGGCGGTCAACACGGCAGTCGGCGACAATTGGCAGCAAGCGCACGGCTGAGGTGTTCGCCTTGAGCCTCTCGGAGATCGGATGACAGCCCAGACAGTGACAGACAGCCGCGCGGCATCGAGAGAGGCCGATGCAGAGCTGCTTAAAGCAGTTCTAGCCGGCGACACCACCGCGTATCGCGGCTTGGTTGAGAAGTACCAGAGCCGGGTCTACGCCATGGTTTTCGGCATGCTTCGCAACCGAGAAGATGCGCGCGACGTCACCCAAGAAGCATTCGTCAAGGCGTACAACCACCTGGAGCGCTTCCGTCTGGAGAGCAGTTTCTACACGTGGCTGTACCGCATCGCGATGAACCTCTCGATCGACTTGATTCGCAAGCGCAAGCGAAGGAAGCAAACGTCCTTTGACGAAGCCATTGCGTCACGAGACGGTGACGGTGGCATCTCCGATATTCATAGCGGCGACAGCCCCACCAAGTCCCTCGAGCGTAAGCAGCTATACGGTCGCATTATGGAAGCGCTCGAACAGCTTCCAGACGACCAGCGTCAAGCGGTTTTATTGCGCGAGCTTGAAGGCCTGTCCTACCGTGAAATCTCCGAAGTCATGGAGATTCCTGAAGGAACCGTGATGTCACGACTGTTCTACGCTCGGAAGAAGCTGCAGACGATTCTGGCAGAGGACCGCCCCAAGTGAACGTGAAAGGGCCATGTGAGAGGTTCCGCGCCTTTTCGGTGAATGCCGGCATCGCCGGCGCGTCCACTGTGGACGGTATGCGAGGCGATGTTCGCTTCGATGCTGTCTGGAGTGCTGCATGATGCGGGACGACCTTACTCAGCTGCTGGGACGAATCGAGCGTGGTGAGCACACGCCCGACGAACTTGAGCGGGCGCGTGCGCTGGCTCGTCAAGACGACCGTCTGCCCGAAGAGCTCCGTCACGACGTTCTGACTGATGAGGATGCACAGGCAGATGCCGGGGCTTTGTTGTCGCTACTCGATGCGGACCCCTTCGCTGGGCTCGTTGGCCAAGCGGTATTCGACGCCGCTGGAATCGACATTGCGGACGCTGTTCTTGCTGCGATTGGTTCGGCAGAAAAGCCGCCGGTCGCCGAGGCCGTCCGCGAAGAAGCCGGTTCGGCACCGGATATGGAAGTGCCCGACGATGGCTGGCTTCCGATTGCCAGCTCGCTCACACAGGGTCTACGTGAGGCCGCACTCGGCTTCGATGTAAGCGCAGCGATCTTGGCGGCAATTGGCGATGAAGCCGCTGTGCCCGTCGCTCAAGCCGTTCGAGAACTGGCCGGAGACGTTGACGTTGTGCCGGCTGTACTCGCGGTACTCGGACATGAATGGATGGACGTTGCTGCGGCTGTTCGCGAAGAGGCCGGCATCGTCGACATTGTTGAGCCGGTCATGGACGTTGTAGAACCTGCATGGTTGTGCGGGATTCTCGATGGTCAGCTTCCGGCAGAACAGCACCGCGAAGCCGCACAGGCATTGATGCGTGACCCCGCACTCGGCCTTGCCATGACGGGGTTTGCCGACATCGGCCAGACGCTCCGCGCGGCAGTCTATGAGCAAGCGGGTACCGTATCGATGTGGGCGAGCATCGCTCCACAGATCGGAATCGCCGACCCCGAAGAAGTGGTGGGGTGGGATGGTCAGGCCTTCGCATTGGCCCTGCGCACCCAGGCAGGCACGGTCGACGTGGCAGACGCCGTCATGCTTCGTGTTCAGCAAGGGAGCACGGTTGTGGTACCGGTCGCGGTTCCCGAACCCGCCAATGCCACGCCAACCTCATGGCGAAGCGCCGTTCCTGCACTGGTCATGATCGCGGCTGCGGTCACCTTGTTCTTGATGGTCGGCCTGCCGACAACCCCGTCGCAGGGCACAGACAACGGTCCGGCGCTGCAGTTTGCGTCTGCATCAGAGGTCACCATTGAAGATCTGAGCTACGCAGACAATGTCATCGTGCATGTGATTCCAGCGGAGGGGGATGGTCCTCTCATCGTCTGGGTCGACGAGGAGGTCACGCTTTGAAGACTGTGTTGTTCGCAATGGTCGCGCTGCTGACGTCCCTGTCAGTCGGTGCGCTTGCCGTAGCCCAAGTCCCGCCCCGCCCCGTCCCTGCGAGTGACGGAGCGGTCTCGCGCGACGTAAATGTGCAGGTGCTGATCATTCATGCGCACAACAGCGACACCCGCGTCGACTCCCGACTTGAAGGGTTGTTACAGCATCTTCGGCATATGCGCTACACCGGCTACACGGTCCTCGACACCAAGAGCGAGAGCCTGACAGATGGCCATGAGGCCAACTACGACGTCCAAGGGGACCGCCAGTTAAAGGTCGAGCTTGTAGACCACGATGGCAGTAATGCTCGTCTGCGTATCCGCATGCTGA
>JBLHSN010000016.1:0-37712 GCA_047626195.1 Myxococcota bacterium | reverse complement strand
GCGGAATGGCACCGACCGAGAGCGCCCCGGCCTTGTAGTAAAACTCGCGCTGCTCAATCGAAAAGCCAGGCTTAAACACATCCAGTATGTAGGTCTGTCGCTTGCCAATACCGGTGCGGGAGGCATCTTCGGTGCGCAGATACTCAATGGTGAACTGACCCTCACGGTCTGTGACCATCTCGATGTTACCAGGCTCCAAGCGGACGATGGCACGGTCGAGAGGCTGGCCGCTAGCGTCGGTCACTACGCCTGTGATGATGCGCTTGCCTCCACACGCGGCCAAGGCCAGACATCCGACCAACAGGAAGGGAGTAATGAAGCGCATTATTCGATCCGCTGCTGCATATCGGTGAGTCGGATGAGCTGGGTGTCGGCCCGGCTAGCGAGGTCGGAGCGGTCGGCTGACTGGACGTGCGTCTTGTACCGTTCCCATGCTCGAATGCTCTTGTAGAGCATGTCCGGGTCACTCGCCTGGTAAAAGAGGCCTTGCAGGGCCAAAGCCTCGGTCTCGTAGATCATCGCCTTCCGTGAAAACAAGATGTCTGACGGCAGACGCGCCCAGTTTCGCTCGGCAGTTTGAGCGCGGGCCAGAGCTGTCTCGAAGTTGCCTTGGCGCAAGTACAGCTCAGCTTGTTCCACGAGGTACTGCGGGTTGTACTCGTTGCGCGGAATCGACAGGATGGCGTCGAGGTGCTGTTCGCGGTCGAAGACGTCGTCACGTGCTTTGGCGTCTTCGTATAGGATGCCTCGGGCTTCTTCGAAGGCAGGGTTGGTACGCTCGACCATGGTCAGCGTCATGCGTTCGTCATCTGTCAGGGCACCGCGAAGGGCAGGGGCCATGTAGGACGCCAACTCACCTTGGGGCGCTGGCCTGCGGACTGCGACGATGGCGGCGGGTGCCGAGACCGGTGCGGGGCTGGGAACAACGGGTGCCGGACGGGGTGCCGGCCGAGCAATGGGGGCGGGTCGGGGTGCCGGCCGAGCAATGGGGGCGGGTCGGGGTGCCGGCCGAGCAACGGGGGCGGGTCGGGGTGCCGGCCGAGCAACGGGGGCGGGTCGGGGTGCCGGCCGAGCAACGGGGGCGGGTCGGGGTGCCGGAGCGGGTGCCGGCCGAGCAACTGGGGCGGGTCGTGGTGCCGGAGTCGGTGTTGTGCGAACAGCGGGGGCCGGCCGCGTGGCCACGATGACAGGTGCGGGGGCTACAGCGGGCGCAGTCGTCTCAGCCGGTACCGGGTCTTCGACAACCACTGGGGGCTCCGCCTCAACCGGGGCAAGAGCGGGTGCCAAGGAGGGCTGGGCGACGGCAAGTTCAGTTCCTGACGGGGTTCCAGAACCACCGAATTGCCAGAACACAAATCCACCTCCGATACAGGTGAAGAACATCAGGGCAACCAGCAGTCCGGCACCGAATCCAATCCATAACGGACTTGCGTCATCCTCTTCCCAATCGGCCGTCTGCGGGTCAACGGCTGGGGGCAGGTTTGGCGGCTTCGTGTTGCTGACTTCCTGCGCGACAGTGTTGCTGACTTCCCGTGCCACAGGGTCCCACTGGGTGACTTCTTCCACCGGTCGCCGAACCCATCCGGTTTCCGACGGGTCTTCGGGCGGAGGCGGCAAGGTCGAGTCGGCCGGTGATGGAGCAGAACTCCGTTCGAGCATGGGCTGGGAGTTACCGCCGATAAATGCTATCGGCGAGATGGCTTCTTCGATGCCGGTGCGGACGGGTTCAATTTGAACAGGCCGATGGACGACTCCGGTGGGTTCGTCTAGGGGGTCTGGAAGGGGAGCTTCGTCAGAATCGTCGTCAATCTCGACGGAGACCACGGCGATGGTGTCGTCGGACTCTGTCCTCGCAGCGACGAGGGACAGCCCCATGACGGGCTCGAAGTCTAGTCCCAACTCGACATCCGTCACGGCGGGCCCGAGTTCAATCTCGATATCCTCCACATCGGGCTCCGGCTGGAGTTCAACGTCGACGGTCACCGCGACGGGCTCTGGTTGGTCCTCTAAAAGCCCACCGTCGAGGTCGACTTCGTCGTCCATGGTTCCCAGCAAGTCGTCTCCCAACATGCCGTCACCGTCTAGCAAGTTGTCGTCGAGGAGCAGGTCGGGTTCGGGAGGTGTCAACGTCACGTTGGCGGAACGCCGGGGTGCCAAGGGGTCCGCACTATCGTTGGCCGAGATGGCTGCGAAGTACGCATCCGGTGACGAGAGGAGAAGATCATCGTCACTAATGGGCGTTTCACCAAACGCCTCATCGAGCGCCAAGTCGTCGATACGCGGTGGTGCAGGAGGAGCCAGAGAGATGGGCAAGCCCGGCGAGCTGCTTGCGGCATCCGCGTGTTCACGGTCTTCTTCCAGGGCGAACTGAACGTCGGTTGGCGCGTCGTCTTCTTCCGGGTCCACGACGAAGGGCTGCATGGGGCTCAATGTAGGCCTACGCAGTGCCTGAGTCTCATCGGTGTGCGCATCGGCCGGGACGGGTGTGCCCGGGTCGCGTGCGCCGGCATCGCGCATTGGGGCGAGAAAAGCGGTCATTTCAGCATCGATTTCGGTGAACGAGAATCCTGCCATGAGGCCGCGGATGTCTTCGCGCATCACGAACGCACGCTGGAATCGGTGGCGGCCGTTGAGTGAGAGCGCGCGGTAGAGCACTTTGTCAATACCGGGCATCTCGTCTTTGGCGCGGAGCAGCTGGGCCGAGACTTCTGCACGGCGAATGGCGTGAATCGTCTGAAGGTTGGACTCGGCCTTGAAGAGTGGCGTCAGAGTCAGCGCTTCGTAGAACAACGCGCCCAGGGCGAAGATGTCTGACTCAGGACCGAGCGGCCGGTCTGGATAGGTCTGTTCGGGGGCCAAGTACTCCATCCGCGGCATGACCGGACTGGTCGCGCCGCCGAGGGGAAGCATGGTCGGGGATCGAATCAGGCCAAAGTCAGCCAAGCGGACCTGGTTGTCTGTGGTGATACGAATAGCCCGTGGTGTCAGCCCCTGGTGCAGCACGTGTTCCCGGCCCGAGAAGGTGGCTGGGTGACTGTGGAGTACTTCTAGGGCGCTACACAACTGACTGGCAATCTGTAGAAAGACTGGGCGCGGAAGATGTTGTCCAGTCTCGCGGCAGTGCTCAAGAATGTCCTGTAGCGAGATGCTCTCGGTCCAGGCTGTGATAACGAAGGTGTCATCACCGGCGTCGACCAGCTCATGCACACGAGCGATGGTCGGATGGGAGACCGAGCTCAAGTCCTGGATGCGGGCGCGAATCGACGGCATCATGGCGGCAGATGCTGCGAGAGCCGGCACGAGGCGGTGCACACGAACCTGCCTGCCTGCTGGCTCATCAAGCATTCCGACGAAGGTCTCGGAAACCCCGGTGGAACGTAAGCGGCGCATCAAAGTGAAAGGGCCGATCTTTGCTGGCAAGAGGAACATCAAGACCCCGACGTCACATGCTTCTAGAACTAGGGGCAATAGCGCTTTTGGGCCCATTCTGTCAATGCTTCGGCACCGCAAACACGCTAACTGTGGGGGATGAAGTGGTTGTGGCTGGTCTGTTTTTCGGCGGGATGTGCGGTCTCCGTGCGTGGCGCCATTGTGCCTAGCGGCGACAACGTGGTTGTGCGCGAGCTGTCGGGCGAACAGACCCCTTTGAGGCTGCGCGGGAGTGCGCGCGTGCTGCGCTTTTTAGATGGTGAGCTTATCGAGCTGTCTGGCACGCAGTCTTGGGGCCGGCTTCGCGTTCAGGAATGGCGGTTGATCGAAGGTGTCAGCGGGATTCCGGCGTATATCGGGATTGTTGAACGATACGGCCGGCAGTTGGTCTTGCGCGAGTACAACTCTGGCGCACGGGTGTTGCTTGAGCCGGACGTCACACAAGAGTTGCTGTCGTTCATCGGCAAGCCGGTGATGGTGGAAGGGTACATCGATGAGCATAATCAGCTCGCGGTTGTGCACTACCAGATCCTCGTAGATGGCGAGGAATAGCGAGGTCTTTCGTGCCGAATGCGTTGATTTCTGTGTCGGACAAGACGGGCGTCGTCGCCTTTGCCACAGCTCTTGTTTCTGCGGGCTTCCAGCTGCTGTCCACCGGTGGAACCGCCAGGGCTCTTCGGGACGGTGGGCTGGACGTCATTGAAGTGCAGGACTTCACGGGCGCCCCAGAGCGAATGAACGGCAGGGTGAAGACCTTGCATCCACGTGTGCATGCGGCCATTCTGGGTGACCGAGTGCGTCACGCCCAGGAAGCTGCCGACGCCGATATTCCGTGGATTGACCTGGTTGTGGTCAATCTGTACCCGTTTGAGCAGACCGTCGCGTCTGGAGCGAACGCTGATACCATCGTCGAGAACATCGATATTGGTGGGCCCACCATGCTGCGCGCGGCGGCGAAGAACCACCGCTACGTCTCGGTGGTTGTTGACCCGGATGACTACGATTCTGTGGCCGCTGCCATGTTGAACGACACCCTGGGGCAGGAACTGCGACGGGACTTGGCCGCCAAAGCGTTCAGGCATACCGCCCGCTACGATGCCCTTATTGCCGACCACTTCACCGATGCGGCACTGCCGGAGACTCGGTCGATTCCGCTGCAAAAAGTGCAGGACTGCCGCTATGGCGAGAATCCACATCAGGCGGCTGCTTTCTACGCAGATGCGACGAGAACAGGACGCAGCTTGGCGCGTTTGGTTCAGCATCAGGGCAAGACGTTGTCCTTCAACAATCTGGCGGACTTGGATGGCGCAGTTCGAGCGGTTTTTGAACATGAGGATGCCGCCTGCGTGGTCGTCAAGCACATGAACCCGTGTGGTGCCGCAGTGGCTTCGACGCCAGCGGCTGCCTTCACCACGGCCTTGGCAGGAGACCCGACCAGTGCTTACGGCGGAATTGTCGCCTTTAACCGGCCGGTAGATGTCGATACGGTCATCGCCATCCGCAAGTCTCGTACCTTCTTTGAGGTGGTTGCCGCCCCGGGTTTCTCGCCTGAAGCGCTGGAGAAGCTGTCGGGTCGTGAGAAGCTTCGGGTCATTGAATTACCGGCTGACTGGGCAGAGAGTCGCCCGTCCGGCCATGATGCCCGCCGGGTCCAAGGGGGTTGGCTGCTGCAAGACTGGGACGTAGGAGCGGTTCCCGAATGGACGGTAGTCACCGAACGGGCGCCGACCGAACAGGAAGAGCGTGCACTCCGATTTGCTTGGGCAAACGTTCGCAGCGTCAAGTCCAACGCCATCGTTCTGGCCGCATCAGATGGCGAACATGCGTGGCTCAATGGCGTGGGCGCCGGACAGATGAGTAGGGTGGATGCGGTGAACTTCGCGGTTCAAAAAGCAACCGGGCCTACTCTAGGTACGGCGCTTGCGTCAGACGCCTTCTTCCCATTTGCCGACGGCGTTGAACGCGCTGCACAAGCGGGTGTGAAGGCGATTGTTCAGCCCGGAGGCTCTATTCGCGATGCAGATGTCATTGCTGCCGCCAATGCCGCCGGAATCGCAATGGTCTTTACGGGCATGCGGCACTTCCGCCACTAGAGCGAGCCTACAGGCCGATGTCCGAGCGCAGGTGAGCGCCGTCGAACCGCACCGTTTCGGCGGCCGCGTAGGCCCTTGCGCGGGCTTGCTCCGCCGTTGAACCCCAGCCGGTGGCGCCGAGTACGCGTCCGCCCGCGACGGTCAGCGCGCCATCGGTCTGAGCCACGGCGGCCTGAAACACCGTAGATGACGAGGTCTCTTGCGGTGCAGGGATGACAGCCCCGGTCCGCGGATGGGTTGGATAGCCCCGCGCGGCCAACACCACACAGCAGGAAGATGCTTCGGCAATCTGCGGACGTCCGTCCGGTAGCGTGCCGTTGGCGGCTCCATATAGCCAGCGAAGAGGATCGGTCCACAGCGCCATTAAGGCTTGGCATTCGGGGTCGCCGAAGCGGACGTTGAACTCCAGCACCCGCGGGCCTTTGGGCGTCAGCATGATTCCCGCGTACAACACGCCCCGGTAGGTCAGACCGCGTCGTCGAAGCTCAGCGAGCACCGGCTCGTGCACGGTTCGCAGCACCTCTTTGACGCCTTCTGCGGTCATATTTGGGTCCGGTGCAATCGCCCCCATACCGCCGGTGTTTGGGCCTTTCGCGCCGTCGAGCAGGCGTTTGTGGTCTCGGGAGCTAGGCAGTCCAATCACTCGGGTGCCGTCCGTGATGCCGAAGACACTCGTCTCGGGGCCGGTCAGGCGCTCCTCCACAACAATCCGCTCGGCAGCACTGCCAGAATGAGCGCGCAGGGCAATGAGGGCGCGGCGCACGTCGTCCGCGTCGTCGCACACAAACACTCCTTTACCTCCGGCCAAGCCATCTGCCTTTAGCACCACGCCATCGCTGGCCATGGCTAGGGCTACGCGATCGAGCTCAGGGTCGGACAGCGCCAAGGTGTGGTGTTCTGCTGTGAGTACACCTGCTGCCAGCATCACCTCTTTGGCCCAGCTCTTCGACGCTTCGAGTTGGGCGGCGGCGGCCAACGGTCCGAAACACGGGACACCTTGGGCCGCACACTCATCTGCAAGACCTTCGACGAGCGGCGCCTCCGGTCCGACGATGACCAGATCTGTTCGTGTTGCATCGAGAACGTCCACGACAACAGCCCCGGCGGGCCATCCTGGGTGAGGACACGACACCTGTAGTTGTGTGACCTCAGGGTCTTTGACCAGTCTCCACGCCAAGGCCATCTCGCGACCACCGGCACCGACAATCCGAACACGCATCGCAACTCCTAAGCACGCCGTGGGATACCCGGTCGCTATGGCTCAAGGCACCCTGAAATTCCGAACCTTTTTAGACCCGGCACCCGTATCAGACGAAGAGCTGGGACAATTCCTCGTAGAGCGCGTTCGCGACGCGATTCCCCAGCGACAAGCCGGATCAGCGATTGTGGTGGTACGCGATAAACGGATCGACATCGTTGGGGTTCGTGAACTTCAGTCCGCATCGTTGCCAACCCCTCGGGACGCCATGGCTATGTTCAGCCGCGCTCAGTTCCATGATGGTGTGGATGCTCGTGCGGTTGGACTGATCGGGACCTTTGGCTATCGCCGCCAGCCAGCCGACACACCCGTGCCCACGGCATTGGTGTTTTTGGAGTGGGCGGACTGCAGGTGGTGGCAGTGGCGTGGGCTCATTGACCCAGCCGACAACGCGCTGCGCGTCGACACAGAGACGGTTCGGCGCGCAACGGATGGCATATCGCGGCCCAACGGACTGGGCGGGTGGTGGACTCGCGGCCGTCATCTCAAGGGGCGTGCCTCCTTTATGCCGCACTTTCCGCCGGTAGAAGACGACGTCGTTCACTAAACCGGGCCTTCTGTGCGTTAAGATGGGACCCCTTTGGAGGATTCCATGCGCAAGACGGCTCTGATGATGGTGTGCGGATGGATGACTGCGTGCGGTGTTGTCCCGGAGGCGGCTCTGAATGTGGTCGTCGACACCGACTCTGTAGACCTGGGAACTGTGGTGCCTCCAGCGGTTGGCATTGTACTTCCGTCCGCTACGGTTACCGTGAGCAACCTCGGCTCGGGGCCTGCCTGCGTGACCTCTGCTGCGCTTAACGGACCAATGGGGCGGTACGTCGAGTTGGCGGACATCGACATTCCCGTGCGTCTTGAGCCGGGAGCGATTGTGACCGTTGGTGTTCGTCTCGTGAGCCTTCCCAACATCTTGGACACGGACCTTGGCTTGACCTTGGACATCGGCGTTGTCGGTGTCGCTTCTGACACCACGGGGTGCGAGCGCACCGTCGAAGGCTTGAGCGACACGCTATCGGTCCCAGTCTACGTCCTTGGAGATGCCCGCTGCGATGTCGACGGAGATGGCCAATACGATGTGGCGTGTGGCGGTGTAGACTGCAACGACACCGACGCTGACGTGTTCCCCGGTGCGGACGAGTTGTGCAATACCATCGACGACAACTGCAATGGCCTTGTCGATGAGCAAGCCGTAGACGCCCAGCCCTTTTTCACCGATCGCGACGGAGATGGCTTTGGGGCCCCGGGTGTAGCCCTACAAGACTGCGCACTTCCCGATGGTTTCGCACAGGTCGCAGGGGACTGCGATGATGGGCGCGCCGACACGTTCCCAGCTGCCGATGAAGTGTGCGACGGCATCGACAATGACTGCGATGGTCGGACAGATGAAGGCACACGTCTTCCGTTTTGGACAGATGCTGACGGAGATGGCTTCGGTGCACCCTACACCCGTCAATGGGCGTGTGAAGCCCCTCTCGGCACCACTGACAACCGAGAAGACTGTGATGATGCGGATGGAACACGTTTCCCAGGTGCCGTTGAAGTCTGCGACGACATCGATGACAACTGTAATGGATTTGTAGATGACATCAATGATGTCTACCTAGACGCCGATGACGATGGTTTTGGCGATGCGTCGTCGCCGATTGACGGCTGTGATGCCGGTCCGTTCACGTCACCGAACGCCGACGACTGCAATGACTTGGACGCGTTCATCAGTCCGGGTGCGGAAGAGGCGTGCAACGCCATCGATGACAACTGCAACGACGTCATTGATGACGGCGGGGTGTGTCCGTGTCCAGTCGAGACCTTTGAGGGGCGTGCATTCGCCTTCTGCACAGATGTTGGCTTTCCCTTCGACGCATCGTGGATGCTTGCGAACCAAGCCTGCGGAGCGGCCGGATACTCTTTGGCGAGCATCCACAGCCAAGCCGAAGATACCTTCGTCCGACAAACGGCTGCGACCTTCGGCGAGACCAGCTGGTGGATTGGGCTGAACGACCGCCGCCGCGAAGGGAACTACCGATGGAGTGACCGCTCAACCGTCGACTACCTGGCATGGGGACCCGGCGAGCCCAACGATGCTGGCAACGAGGACTGCGTCGAGCTTCGAACCAGCGGTGGGTGGAATGACCTGAACTGCTTTGCTGGCCGTCCATTCATCTGCGCCACTCAGTAGCGCCACGATGACGCGTTGGCTGTTTCTCGCCGTTTGGTTCGGCTCCGCATGCAACACGGAAGCGCTGGACCCATCGCCTTCAGCCGCCTGTGACGGGATGTTCGGCGAGCCGTCATCCAGTACGGGTCTGTCGAGGGACGAGTGTGTGGCCGAAGTGACCACCACAGGCTGGGTACCCACGCTGTGGTCCGGTGAGCGGGTGAGCGCTGCTCGTGGCTGGACGCTGGTCGACCCCGTTGTGCTGCCGTCATCCAACCCTTACAACAACCCGTTGCTCGGCCAGTCCGGTGGCGTCTGCACGGTGGATGTCGTGTCCCGTCGGGACCGAAGCTACCGCTTGGTTACCGCGGAGGCGGCGGCAGATGCGTCCGGACCGGTGACCCATGGCGGCGCATGCGGCGCCTGTTCGTCGCTACAAGACTTGGCGGTCTACGCAGCGAATCCTGATCTGACCGAGCCGGTTCGCAGCTGCAGTCTACAGGGCTTCACCGGTGGACTTGACGCGGTCGAAGCATGCTTGATGGACATTGGGTTCTCATCACCGTGTGCGCGTATCTGGGCGTGGAACGCGGAACATACCCGCGAGCAGTGCTTGGACGTCTGTCTTAGCGCCTTAGACGACCCCTACCATTCAGTAGATGGCTCGCTGAACTCGTGCTTGCAGTGTGATGAAGACGAGAGCGGTCCGGTCTTTAAGCAAGTCGCTGGCAGGACCCGGCGGAACTCGGGTCTTGCCAGCGCGTTGTGTCGACCGTGCGAGACGGTGTGGCAAGTCGACCACACCTACGTAGACTAGAGCGCCAATGGGGTGCCCGATCTGCGGTCTAGCTGGGCGGGTCGACCAGGTCTGGCCAGATGGCTTCTGCGCGCTTGCGACCCACGCGAGCCTGTCGACTGAACCACTGCCAGCGGCCAATGGTGTCTTCTGGACCGGGGGGGGGCTCGTCGATCGTATCGACGGCGTGCGGGTCATCATCTACGTACTTGCCACCCAGGAACTTGAAGGTCTGGATAAGCTGTTGGTTGGCGTCGCCCTCGCCTGTGGCGGTGAGCGCCATCTTGAGGCCCACAGCGACCGAGTCCTCGGCGGCACCGAGGGGGGGCAGGATGCAGTGTTGTGGCAATCCGGCGAGGTGACCTGCCATTTCGGCCAATCGGTAGAGTAGAGCGGTGTCCCGCCCGTCATCTTCTTCGGCGAGCTTAATGGCGGCGTCTGCCCATTCTTCGGCGCGGTCGCGGACGGCTGTGGACAGCCCATCGAGAACCCAAGTGATGTCGTCTTTGCTGATGGGGTGTTCGTCTGCAGTGAGCGGTTGTTCGTCGCCGGCATTGCCAGTCAGGTAGCGCGTGATGGGCTCGCCCCGTCCGCCGGACAGCGCGCGTCCGGCCCGAAGTGCGAGCGACAAACGGGTGAGGGGGGGGACGTCCGCGCCAAACAGAATGTCTAGTACGGCCGGCTCTGGAGACATGCCGAGTGCGGTGAGGGCCCGGCGCACTTCTTTGCCAAGGTGACGAGCGGGCACCCGCGCATCATTCGACATGCGGACAAACGCTTCAGTACCTGGATGGCAGCCGCTTCCGGAGCGGTCGACCTCGAACCATCCATCCACGCCGTGCGGAGTGGCCGACATTAACAGAGGAGAGCTGGGGGGACCCGGAACGATGACGAGCGCGCCGTGGCCGTGGTCCCGTCCAACCCCGCAGGATGCGAGGACCGGGGCGTACAACATGGCCGGTCCCTTGACGAAAGCGGCGTCATCCGGTTGGCCGACGACCGATACACGAAGGGGCAGGCCAAGTTGGCGAGCTTTGGTGAGCAGAAAGATACCGGCTGTTGTCGCGCCAGCGCTGCTACCGCGAAGTGCGATGTTCATGTGGCCTCCAGGGTGTCGATGGGGTGAGGGTCTATCGCCCTTGAAACATGGCGTGTACTTGCGAAGGGTCAGACAGGATGCGTCGAGCTCGATGGACCTGAGGAATCAGGCTGCTGTGTGTGACAGCATCCACGGCTTCATCAGGGGTAAACCAAGCAACTTGGCTGATCCCCTCCCGTGTCGCCGGCTTGAATGTGTGCATTGGACCCGTTGGAATCATCAAATATAAGAAGACGGTCTTGAGCCGTACCAAGCTGCCGGGTGCGACGAACCCGTAGCGAATATCGCCCAAGTGGTGAACCACACGCATGTCTGCGGTGACGCCCATTTCTTCTTGGACCTCACGGACTGCAGCGCGCTCGGGCACCTCGCCGGTCTCTAGCTTACCCTTGGCAACCTCCCACGTCACCCCACTGCGGCGTCCGACACGAACCAGTGCCATGCGCACCCGGCCGTCGGGGAACATGGCGATGGGCATGCCGCCCGCAGCGAACTGGTGGGCGAAGTTATTCGACAGATTTAGGATGTGTTCAATGGCGACTGTCGGAGTTGCAAACAGGCCATTCCGCCGATGCTTGTGGAAACGAGCTCCCCGCCTACGAGCGCGACTCGCGTCAATGTACAAGACTAGGGGGGTGCCCGAGCGGAATCGGTGTGCGGCGCGCCAAGCTTGGGCCTCTGTCGTTGAGAAGAACACAGGTCTGTCCCCGCCATGCCGCAGCCAGCCTGTCTCATGGATTTCCGCCAGACGCTGCTGAGTTGTGGCATGAAACAGGATGTCTGGAACTGGCGGGATGCGCGCGCGTCGGGGCTTGTGAAGTGAGCGAATGCGCGTGCCCATGATCTCGAACCGGCGGACCGATGCGCTCTGAACAAACTGATGAACGTCAGCGACCACCATGTCGAGACCCAAGAGGTCAGCGAGGGCCACCGTCAGCATCCGCAGTTCTACCCAGCCATCCATGTCCGGCCGAAGTGGCGTGCCGGGGGTCGGTTGGTGTAGCAGGAACGTCATCGCCTTCGAGAGGCGGACAGGGTCGAATCGACTCAACAGGGCGGCCAAGGGAACTAGATGGAGCAGTCTTGGTGTACTGCCTTCTGCTTGTCAAGGCACCTCCTTGGTTTAGGAGGGTTTGCCTCTACTATCGGGACCTGACCTCATGGTCGCGTGCGTCGATGACGGCGCCAAATCGGTCCACGATGACCGCTCGGTCCCGATTGTTGTCCCAGATAGGAACGTTACTGCCCAGGAAGATTTCGAGCTGTCGCCCGGGGCTGGTCTGATGTTGACCTTGGCCGGAGTGGACCTCGACGGTGTGGCCGTTGGGGATGGTCAGAGCTGGGAAGATGTACTCTTGGCCGGTCGCGTTGCGGATGCGGTAGCCATCGACGTTGAGTGGGCCGTCTGAGACGTTGGCAACGCGGAGGTACTCACCGTTGACGTTTTCCGTGTCATCACCGGCGGCGTTGGCATGGAAAGAGGTCATGTGAAGAGTGCCTTGGTAGCGGTCGGTAGACCAAATGCCCCGACCTGCTGCACGGGCTCGGTCTTGCGCGGTAATCATCGCGCTAATGTCGGTGTCGTCTGGGGGAATGACAAACACGTGGCCAAGGCCCAGTTCGAGGAGATGCAGCGACAAGCTGCCCTCATCTGTGTCCAGCCCCGCAAGAACGCGGCCGTATCCGTCACGTGGATTTTCCCCACTTAGAACCAGTCGAACTTGCTTGCCCGAAAGGAAGCGCTCGGCTGCCTCACGCGCCTCAATACCGTAGGCTTCAGGGGGCCTGAGCTCGGGAGTATTCACCCAGCGAAGGCGGATTTTATCGCCGGTGGTCAGCGTAATCGTGTCCCCGTCATACACGCTGGCAACGGTACTTTCTTGAGGAGGAATGGGCCATCCGCCCGGCGGGGGGCTTGCGGCGGTTGCGAGCAACGAGAGAAAAAGCAGCATGAGCCCTCCATGGCGATGGTCATAGCTCATCGACAAGTGTCCGAACACGCGCAGACTTGGTTACATGCCGTGACCAGTCGTGGACACTAGTGAATTCCATGTGGTACCCAGTCCCCGTGCTCGATTAGTCAACTCCCCTTGACGACCCAGAACACCTTTACAGGAGGCAAGAATGAGAAACTTAGCGTGGATGCCAGTTCTACTGGCCCTTGCTCTTACCGGTTGTCCCGACAAGGACACCGGCGAAACGGATCCCGGAACGGATACCGAAGCGGACCCGGACACAGATACCGACACCGACACCGACACCGACACCGACACCGACACCGACACCGACACCGATGCCGACACCGAGCCGGACACTGAGCCGCTGCCCGAGGCAACCTGCTTGGACTCGGAAGTTGTTCGCGTTCCGTTCAACATCTCCGGTGATGACTTCACCGCCGACTACACGTTGAACGAAGACTACGAGACCGGCGTTAACTGCGAGACCGCCTTTGCTCCGCTTGGTGCTGAGGCCCGATTCGAAGTCGCCGCCCTAGCCGGCCAGACCATTCGAATCCTTGATGACGGTGCTTTGGACTCCGTCGCCTACATTCTCCCGACCTGTTTGGCCGGTGATGAGTGCACTGGCTCTCGGGACGACCCCGATGGCAGCTACGAGATCGTCGTAGACGCCGATGGTACCTACCTCGTTGTGTTGGGCGCATACAGTGCATCACCCTTTAGCGTCGCGTACGACTTCACAATTGACGTTGTGGACCCAGAAATCTGCGGCGACAGCATCGACAACGACAACGACGGCTTTGCCGACTGCGCGGATAGTGAGTGCGCAGCGGATGCCGTGTGTGATGCCGTGTGTCTGGCAGAGCCGTTGACCCTGCCCGCCTCTGGCTTCGGAGCCACGCCGGAAGACATGACCTCGAACCTAGACTGGGCGAGCGGCCCAGACTGCACCACCGGTGCAGGCTCGGAGTTGGTCTTCTCGATTGATGCCGAAGCCGGTGATGTCATTAGTGCGCGCGAGCTCTCGGGTAGCTTTGACGCAACCGTGCGTATCTTGGATGGCTGTTCGGCTGGAACCGCGACCTGCCTCGACAGCGCAGATTTTGGCGACTTCGCCACCTACACCGCCGCTGATACGGGTACCTACTACGTGGTCATCGAGGGCTACTCTGCCACCGAGGCCGACGACTTCGAGTACGTCATCGGCCTTAACCCCGCAGGGGCAGAAGACTGCACCTCCGGCGTTGATGACGACCTCGATGGAAACATCGACTGCGCCGACTCCGACTGCGCGGACGAAGCCCAGTGTCAGGAAGTCTGCGACAGTGGTGTGGACGAAGATGCCGACGGTCTCACCGACTGCGCCGACATTGACGACTGTTTCGCCACTGCAGAATGTCCGTACGAGTGCCCCGCAGACCTCCCCGTCGTGTTTACCGATGGCGTCTTCTCGGCATCCGGCGTCTTTGATGACCTGACGGTCCTGCCGTACAGTGACGGCGAAGGGTGTGGCAGCGCATTCGGCGCTGGCCAGATCTGGGAAGTCTCCCTCGAAGCCAACCAACAGGTTGTGTTCGCGGAGATCGGTTCGTCCGACACCGTCGTTCGGCTTCTCGACACATGCACTCCTGGAGATGCCTGCGTTGAGTCGTTCGATTCCCCAGAGACCTTCCGCTACACGACAGGCGACAGTCCTGAGACCGTCTACTTCGTCATGGAAGCCTACTTCGGCTCGAATACTGGCGCTTGGGAAGTCAGCGTGACTCTCCTGGACAATGAAGACTGCTCCACGGACATCGACGAAGATGCCGATGGTGACGTTGCTTGCGACGACAGCGACTGTGCGATGGATGCAGCCTGCTTTGAGCTCGACTGTGCCGACGGCGCCAGCGGCGACGACGACGACCTGGTCGACTGCATGGACCCTGACTGTGATGACAGCGTGGACTGCATTGAGCTTGACTGTACAGACGGCCTAGACGACGACTTGGACGGCGACATTGACTGCGCTGATTCGCAGTGCCTCGGCACCGCGGCTTGTCCAGAGATTGCCTGCGAAGACGGCCTCGACAACGACGCTGACCTCGACGTCGACTGTGACGACTCGGACTGTGCTAACGCAGCGATCTGCTACGAATGCCCAGCATCCGCAGTGTTCCCGATGACCGTGTCGGGTACCGACTGGCTCGCTGACAACCCTGACCTGGGTGTCGGATTCTCCTTCGGCGACGGTTGCCGTTCAGAAGGCAATGGCGACTACATCCTCGCCATTGACGCGTCGGCTGGAGATATCTTCCAGGTCACCGACAACGACTCCGCCGACATGCACATCAACATCACCGAAGGCGGCTGCAACGCGGCCCAGACCGAAAACACCTGCGTGTTCAATGATGATGATGAGTCTGGCTCGAGTAGCGGCATCGACAACTACCGCTACGTCTTCCCGGCGGACGGCGAGTACTACGTGATCTTCTCGACCTTCGGTAGTTCTGACAACCGGGCGTACGACTTCACCGTCGACGTTACTGCCCCTGAGCAGTGCGACACGGACACCGACGAAGACGGAGACGGCGCCGCCGGCTGCGATGACTCTGACTGCGACGTCTTTGAGCCTTGCTTGGAATGCCCGGACGCCACGGCAGCCAGCGCGTTCCCCATCACGATTGCCGGTACAGCTTGGCTGACTGACAATCCGGATGTCCTAGACTTCGCTGATGCCGGTGGCTGCCAAGACGGTAGCGGTGGCGGAGGCGGTGACTACCTCATCGCTGTCGACATGTTGGTCGGCGACACCATCTCGACCGTTGAGAACAGCGGTGGCGTTGATTTCATCGCCAATGTGACACTCGATAGCTGTGCACCTGGCACCGTGGCGAACACATGTCTGTACAGTGCTGACGACGGGCCCGACGGTGGCTACAGCTACACAGCTGAGGTGGACGGCGTTCACTACTTGCAAATCTCGTCCTACAGCGACTCCGAGAATGACGCCTACGACATGACCATCGACTTCACCCCAGCGGCTCCCTAGCCACTCGGGTCTGATGTGATTCCGCGCCGCGGAGGGTACCCCCCTCCGCGGCGCTCTTGCGTCTGGGCTTCCTGATTCTGACGGGGTCGACGGTCCCCCCAACCCCATGCTACGCCGGCGGTTCTGCCGGAGTCCTTCATGTCGCGCTTTGCCTCGCTTGTCGTCGTTGCCCTATTTGCGTGCACCGACAAGGCCCCCGTTGACACCGTAGAGCCCGACACCTCTGAGGACACAGGCGCTGACACCGATACCGATGACGGCACAGACATGGACACGCGGCCTGTCGGGACCTGCATCGCGACTGCCATCACCCTGCCGCACCGTCTCACCGGAAACTCTTGGTTTGCCGACTTCGCCAACACCGGCGACTTCTCGGCCGGTGAGGGGTGTACCGCTGCTGCGGGTACGGAAGTCGCCTTTGAGGTCGAGCTCGTCGCTGGTACGACGTTGACCGTTGTGGAGACGGGAGGCGCCGACGTCGTCATCCACGTCAAAGAGTCCTGCACCACCACAGACGCCTGTTTTGCCAGTGCAGACGACAACACCCGGGACCGCTTGGACTGGGCCGTCACCGAGACCGGAACCTACACCGTCATTGTGGAGGGGTGGTCGGACAACGCCAACGGCGACTACGACATCACCTTGGCGAGCACCGGCACCGAAGTGTGCGACGACGGCGAAGACAATGACCTGGACGGACTTGCGGACTGCGAGGACTCAGAGTGCACTGGCACAGACGACTGTCCCTTCGAGTGTCCAGCGGTTGAGGTGGCCCTGCCGTTTTTGCTGTCGGGAGACGACTTCACTGCGGACTTCACCAACGACGTTCGCTACGCCGATGGCGAGGGATGCCTGTTTGCCGAGGGCGTAGAAGCGGTCTTTGAGGTCGAGCTCAGCGCGGGTGAGACCGTTCAGATTGTTGAGCTTGGCGGA
Source organism: Myxococcota bacterium (assembly GCA_047626195.1). Lineage (GTDB taxonomy): Bacteria > Myxococcota_A > UBA796 > UBA796 > CAJXTB01. The sequence continues at coordinate 20,960 of JBLHSN010000016.1, read as the reverse complement.
CTAGACGCCACCCTTCATATTCTTGAAGACTGCGTCTTCGAAGCGGCGTGTACCCAGTCCGTCGACTTCGGCGACCGAATCACATTCACCGCGCCAGACACTGGGACCTACACGGTGGTTGTCGAGGGCCGGTCATCCAGTCCGAGCACCTTCTCCCGCTCCTACAACATTGCCATTGATACCCTCACCGACGAGATCTGCGACGACCTCATCGACAATGACCGCGATGGCAGCCCCGACTGCGATGACCTCGACTGCTTCAACACCGAGGCCTGCCCCTTTGAGTGCCCAGCAGAGCCCGTTGAGCTTCCTGGCGGCCTGTTCTCGGTGCTCGGACAGAACTTTGCTGCCGATGCCTCGGCCTTTGAGCCGTACTCGGCCGGCGACAACTGTGTGACGGCCAATGGCGGTGTGTTGGCCTGGGAAGTTGAGCTGCTGGCCGGCGAGTCGCTCCGCTTGTCCGAAGTGGACCGGATGAACGCGAACTGGCATGTCCTGCGGAGCTGTGTTCCCGGAGACGAGTGTATATTCAGCGCCTCCAATGACTCCGCGGTATCCTTCCAAGCCTTTGAATCAGGTACCTACACCGTTGTTCTACAAGCGAGCAGCACCACCGACATCAACCCGTATGAGGTCTTTCTCCGCAAGGTCCCTGCTGAAGACTGTGCAGCGGCTGGAGACGAGGACCTGGACGGCTTTGCCGACTGCGCCGACTCCGACTGCCTGGACACCGCGGAGTGTCCGTTTGTCTGTGAAGCGACCGTGGTGACTGGCCGCGCTGTGGCGGTAGGAAACGACTTCAATGCTGACTTCGCTAACCCGTGGAACTACGGTGCGGGTCCTGCCTGTGACGTCGCAGATGGCGGTGAGGCGGTCTATCAGATCGACTTGCTCGCTGGACAATCCGTTCGCGTCACCGAAGCTGGCTTGGTGGATGTGACGATTCACATCTCCGATACCTGCCTGCCCGAACGCCCATGCGTGTTTAGTCAGTCAACCCCCGAGACCGTGGAATTCACCGCAGATGCCGACGGGACGTACACTGTGGTGGTCGAAGCGCGTACGGCAACCACAGTGGCCCCGTATGACCTGACTGTCGAGTTTCTGCAGCCGGAGCTGTGCGGAGACGGCGTGGACAACGACTTGGATGGAACACCGGACTGTGATGACCCGGACTGTTTTGGCGACGCTACCGAGTGCACAGCTGAGACGACCTGCTTTGACGGCGACGACAATGACGCCGATGGTGGGGTGGATTGCGAGGATTCAGACTGTGCTGGGCGGTTAGGTTGCGGCGGCGGAAGTGTGGTCTTCCGTGAAGACTTCTCGGTTTGGCCGCCTGCTGGGTGGACCATTGTCGACGGCGGAACGCAAGGGGAGACCTGGGTCTCCTGTGAGGCACCTGGGTGCTCTGACATCCTGACACAGTGGACAAGCTTCCTGGGTGCAACCGGACTATTCGCCTACATCAACAGCGATGACTCCGGATTCGGTACCCTGTCCGACGATAGCCTGGTCTCTCCGGTCATTGACCTGTCGGGTTTCCGTAGTGCTCTGCTCACCTTTGAGCAGTTGTTTGATGCAGGGGGCGGGGACACCGCTTCCGTCGACATCAGCACCGATGGCATCACGTGGATTCCCATCGCATCTTGGACACTGGACACGACCAACGGTGAATCGGCCGCCGTCTCGTTAAATGGCGTTGCAGGTAGTCCGTCCGCGCAACTTCGCTTCCGCTATCAAAGTCAACGTGACTGGTTTTGGGCGATTGATGCCGTAGAGGTCACCGGTCTTTGGTAGATGTCAGCCAAGCAATTGGGCCATATCTGTGACATCTCTCGCACTGCGTTGACACATCGTAGACACATCCTCAATGGACATGGTACGTCAGGGGCCCCCTACTTCGAGGATTTCATGAGACCTCTATTCCCCCTAGCGCTTTTATTGGCGTTGACAGGCTGCCCCGACAAGCCTGATGACTCCGACACCGACTCGGGGTCGGACACCGACACCACCGGTGACACCGACCCAGGAACGGATCCGGATACGGACACGGACACCGATTCAGATACGGACACCGATGCGGACTCCGGTTTCGCTACGTGCGGCCCAGAAATCGTCACCTCGCTGCCTCACACTGTGAGCGGTCAAAACTTCCTTGAAGATTACCCGAATGACGGTGACTTCTCGTTGAACGGTGAAGGCGGCTGCCAACGCGCGGCGGGTCCAGAAGCGGCATTCCAGGTGTCCCTGGTTGCCAATGAGATTTTGGCAGTCACAGTAGGCGGTGGAGAACTCTCCGGCGTCATCCACATCAAGGATGTGTGCGACACCGCGACCGAGTGTCTAGCGTCTATCGACCAAGACCTCGACGGCCGTCTGGAGTTCACCGCTCCCGCCACCGGCGACTACATGGTCATCGTCGAGTCCTTCAACGCAAACCCGGTAGACGCGTACACCATCAGCATGGGCATCGCAGCGGCAGAAATCTGTGATGATGGCGCGGATAACGACATTGACGGGCTGACTGACTGTGAAGACCTGGACCAGTGCTTCAACACCGTTGAGTGTCCGTTCGAGTGCCCTGGCGGGTTGCTTGACACCTTCCCATTCAACGCTCGCGGCGCTGACTTCACCGTCGACTTCCCGAACACCTGGGCCTACGGGGCCGCAGACGGCTGTGTGGCGTCTCCGGGTGCCGAAGCCACGTATGAAGTAGACATGACCGCGGGTCAGACCATCACCGTCAATGAGGTCGGCGGCATTACGCTCAACCTGCATGTGACCAGTGACTGCCTTCCCGGAACGGAATGTCTGGACTCCGTGTCAGATTTTGGCTCCGATCGCGTCGACTTCACCGCTCCTGCAGACGGCGTCTACGCCTTCATCCTCGAAGCGACGTCATTGACCCCGTTCAACCGCGGCTACAACATCAACATCGGTGAGTTCTCCGAGGAAGTCTGCGACGACGGCATCGACAATGACCTCAACGGCGCCTCCGATTGCGACGATATTGAAGCGTGCTTCAACACGGACGCCTGTCCCTTCAGCTGCCCAACGGAAGATGCTGGCCACGTACCCCTGGTCTTCATCGGCAACACGGCAACGGTCACCGCAGCCGTCTTTGACGAGCTCGCAACGCCAATTGGTCCTTACGCCGAAGGCGAAGGCTGCTCGTTTGGTACGGGTACAGCGCTCGTCTACGAAGTGGACATGGCCGCCGGAAATAAGCTGGTCGTCAACGACGCTGGCGCCGAAGACATTGTCTGGCGCGTGCTTAGCACCTGTGCTCCGTTCGACGCCTGTCTCGCCAGTACAGACAACGAGACGCCGGGTCAGATCTACGAATCGGACATTGACGAGACGGTGTACTTGGTCATCCAAGGCTACTTCGCCGAGTCCACCGACAGCTTGAACGCCACTATTCAGCTCGGAACCACCGAAGTCTGTGGCAGTGGTGTGGACGAAGACCTCGACGGTCTCATCGACTGTGCGGACTTCGATTGTCTAGACACGGTCGAGTGTCCCTTCGAGTGCTCCGGATTGGACATCACGTCTGACCTCGTTGCAAACGGCACGTACACCGCGTCTGGCACCGACTTCACTGCGGACTACCCGAACGACTGGGACTACGCGGAAGGCGAAGACTGCGGCACCGGAAACGGTTCGGAAGCCATCTTCAACGTGGACTTGCTCGCCGGAGAAGGCGTTCGCTTGCGCGAGACCGCTAGCTTCGACGCTGTTGTTCGCGCCCTGAACTCCTGTGTCCCTGGCACCGAGTGTATCTTCAGTGCTGACTTCCCCGAAGACCAGAGCTTTGTCGCTTCGGAAGACGGAACCTACTCACTTATCGTTGAAGCCTGGTCCGCCAGCTTCGCCGGTTCGTATGAGATTGTCCTCGACTACTTGCAGCCCGAGATCTGCGACAATGGCGTGGATGACAACCTCGACGGCAACCTCGACTGTTTCGACAGTGGCTGTGACTGTGCCGAAGAGTGTCCGCTTGCCGAATCCCTCCCCATTCAGATGAGTGGCGATGCGTTCGAAGACACCTTTGGTGGCTTGCGTGACTTTACTATCGACGCAGGCTGTACCGGAACCAACGGCGCCGACGCCGTATTCACCGTGTCGCTCGAAGCCGATCAGGGCTTGTTGATTCGTGAGAGCGGTCCTCAAGACGTCGTTATTCGCGTCCTCGAAACCTGTCTCACCGGCACCACCTGTGACGAGAGCCTCGGGTTCCCGGAAGAACTTCGCTTCGTCGCACCCGCCCCTGGCGAGTACACCGTGGTTATTGAGCAACAAGGTACTGGAAACAACGCCTTCAACATCACCATCGATACCTTCGACCTCGAAGATTGCCCCGATGGTCCTGGCCAGACGCTCGACGGCATCGACAACGACCTCGATGGCGCCATCGACTGCTTCGACTCGGACTGCTACGACCCCATCAACTGCCCCGTTGAGTGTGGTGCCGATGAGTTCGAGCCTGTGCTCGTGAGCGGAACGGACTTTGTCTCCGACTTCCCGAACGCTGTCGACTACGGCTTGGGTGATGGCTGCGGAACGGGTAACGGTCCAGAAGTGCGCTACCAGTTTGAGCTAGATGCTGGTGAGACCTTGCGCGTTGCGGAGCTCGGTGGCTTGGATGCGGTCGTCCGCATTCTCGACGACTGTGCCCCCGGTTCAGCGTGTCTGGCGTCCTTCGACTTCCCAGAGACCCTCGACTTTGTCGCTCCTGCAGACGGCATGTACACGGTCGTGGTCGAGAGCTGGTCGGCAACGCCGTTCGCTCGTGACTACTCGGTGTCCGTTGGCGTTCTTGAGAGCGAGATCTGTGACGATGGCATCGACAATGACATCGACGGAGCCATTGACTGCGGTGACGAAGATTGCTTCGGCGCTGTGGGTCTGTGTGATGTGGAGTTGAACTGCTTCGACGGTCTCGACGAAGACGCCGACGGCGCCGAAGGATGTGACGACTCGGACTGTACCAACGTCTTGGGTTGTGGTGGTTCGGGCTCAATCGTCCTCAGCCAGAGCTTCGACACCTGGCCGCTGGTCGATTGGGTCATTGACGACGGCGGCACAGTCAGTGCTGGCAACTACGCAGCCTTCGAAGAGTGTGTGGCTCCTGGAGCTGGCGACACCTGTGGAGACAACCTCGATGCGGCTGGCCTTGCTGGCACCTCGGGTAGCTTCGCCTTCATCGACAGCGACTTCCCGGGCGTAGGCACAACGTCAGATGACAGCGTCGTCAGCCCCGAGTTTAGCCTTGAAGGCTACACCGAGGCCCTCGTCACGTTCTACTCGGCGTACAACGACATCGGTACCGGTGACTCTGCGACCGTCGAGATCTCGACGGATGGCGGAGCCAACTGGATTGAGCTTGCCTCCATGGCAGACGACGTCGCTGGAGCCGTGGTTCTTGTCGGACTCAGCGACTACGCGGGTCAGTCCGGTCTACAGTTGCGCTGGCACTACATCAGTGGCTGGGACTGGTGGTGGGCCATCGATGACATCAGCGTCGAAGCTCTCTAACTAGACGGTCTTCGCTGAATCATGCGCCGCTCGGGTCATTCCCGGGCGGCGTTTTTCGTTTCCGACAACGACGCTAAGCGCTCAGCCTGCCACAGCATGTAGATGTCATCGGGCGCTAAGCGAGCAGCCTTGACTGCGGCATCTCGGGCGAGGTCGTACTCACCGCGTGCCAAGTGCACCATGGCTTTGGTGTCGAGGTAGTCGCTGCGCGGGCCACTGGCTTGCAGCGCCTCATCTACCCGCTGGAGCGACGTGTCTGGGCTGACCTTAGCCAGAGACCAATACCAAGCCATGCAGTTGCCCTGCGCACTGGGGAGGGTCTGCGGAGCGCAGTCTCGGGCGATGCCACGGTCCATAAAGCGCGCTGCCTCTTCCTGGTTTCCGAGAACCGTGTGACTGGCCACGAGGAAGTCGAAGGGCTGCTGCTGCGGATGAAGTCGGCTCATCGCGTCTTCGATGTCTTGTCGGAGCGTGGACTCCAGTATGTCGTCCGGTCCATCGAGAAGTAGCGTGTAGAACCACACGAACAGACCGTCCGTTGGGTACAGCTCAATCATCCGCCGTAGCAGAGCCATGGCACCGATTCGGTCTCCTGCGGCCAGGCGAATTCGTGCTCGTCGGACCATGTGGGCGTCGGGGTTGCTGGCCAGCGCCGCTGCTGTGAGCAAGGCGGCTTCGGCCTCTGGGTAGCGCTGCATGCCAACCAAGGCGTCCGCCAAGGCAATCTGGGCGCTTCCATCGTCCGGTCGGACGGCAACAGCGGACTCGGCCAGAGCCAAGGCGCCGTCGGCGAAGCCGTCGAGCAACAGACCGTTCACCGTGCTCACAATCTGGTCGTATTCGATGAGTTCGGCAGGGGACAGCGGGGCCAGAGCTTGGCTCGCCCCAGTGAGGTTGCCGTTGGCTCGACGGATGGCGGCGAGCAGAACACGTGCTTCGCCTTCGGTCGTTGACATCGCAGCTTGGTCGTCCAAAAAGGCCACAAGCAGCGCTTCAGCCGCGTCCCGTTCACCGAGGGCAGCATGCAGTTCAGCCCGGTACACCGCGCGCTCCGGGGCGTCTGCACCAAAGCGGTCGATGTCCATGCGCAAGGCAATCGTGTGGCCGTCGAGCAATCGTGCACGGCGGCGAGGGGACCTGCGCAGGGCAAACAAGCCCTCGGAGTAGGCGAAGATGGCACGGTAGTTCGCCAGCAACTCGTGACCCGCCAGACCCTTAATTGTGGAGGGGCCCGCATAGGTATTGGGCTCGAAGCCGAGCCATGCCGCATCAAAGTCTACGTGGATTCGGCGTCCACCGATGCCGACCGACTGCAGTGGAATACGCCGTGTTCGCTGAAGGTATTGAGTGGGCGGCAACACCTCGGAGGCACCAATGCCGTAGACCGGCTCGATTCCTTCAGTCGCGGCATTGGCGAAGGCCCGACCGGTATCGCCAATGAGCCACAGCTCGCCGGCACCGGTGTCTACCTGAACGAACACGTTGGACGTGATGCTGGGTTCGCTGTCACTGACGATATCGATGGGCGCCAACACGTGGTTGCCGTCAAAGAACATCGGCGTGCTGGTGCGCGGCATGCGGAAGGTTCCTGGACGATGCAGTGCCAGGTGGTCGGCGGGGTAGTCGATGTCGACCACAAAGCGCGACCACACATTGTTCCCGAGGATGCCGTCCAGCACCATGGCTCCTGCGCGTTCGCCAACGCCTGGCACACCGACGGCGAACTCCACCTCTGGGACGACGGCCTCTCCCAATCCAATCTCGGACAGGGTTGTCGAAAACAACGGAGAGCGCCCACTCAACCCCTCAACGAATCCGCCCGTTTCTTCAACGGGCACCCCTAGACGGTCCGCGGTGGTGGTGCTGAGCACCGAGATGCTGGCCCCGGTGTCGATCTGAAACAACCCGGGCTCGCCGTCTGGAAGGGTGGCGTACACGTAGACGCGTGAGGCGCCCATGCCGGGTCGGATCAGGTCGAGATCGACTGTGTCCGGACCGCGGAAGGCTGCGATGGGTGCAGCAAGAGGTGTGAATGGCGGTATTGTCTTTGCGCAGCTTGTGGCGACCAATGCGAGGGTCATAAGCAATGAGGGCAGGTTTGGGGCAGACAGGGGCAGCACGCTTCAGCTCCGAGACAACGCCACCGAATGTAACGGAAACGCAAGGGTTGCGCGCCTTGCTCATTCAGAGGCTATTCTGATGCCCTCTGGGTGTGTTGGGAGTGGACCATATGTCACGTCGTTTGTTGTGGGGCTTGGCCTCGGCCTGTCTCTTCGCTTGTTTTCCGAGCCTCTCAACGGTCGACTTGGTCGCTGACCCTGGGCAAAGCGACCTTGGCGAGATCAGTGCGTCTCGCGCTGATGACGTGGAGCCGTTGGTTGTCACACTGGCAAACGTGGGTACCGGTCCAGCTACGCTCACCGAGCTGTCCCTGGACAGCGAGTTTGACGAGTGGTTTGAGCTGTCGGGCGTTGAGCTGCCGCTGACTTTGGCAGCCGGCGACGTCGTAGATGTGACCCTGACCATCGCACAGCTGCCGCTAGATTCCGCCTTTGACGGCACCTACTTCATGGGCTTGCAGGCGGTCACCCAAGGCGCCGAAGCGTCTGGATGTGGCGGCGGTGTGCCCATGCTGGACGTCGAAGAGGTCATCATCACCTTCACCTTGTCCCAGCGCTGCGAAGCGGATGTCGACGGTGATGGGGTTGGCCCCTGTGATGGCGACTGCGACGACTTTGACGCCACGGTGTTCGAGGGCGCGGAAGAACGATGCGACGGCGTCGACAACGACTGTGACGGAGAGCTGTCGGCCGAGGAGATAGACGCGGACGGAGACGGCTTTGCCGAGTGCGATGGGGACTGCGATGACACCTCGCCGACCACATTCCCGGATGCTTCCGAGCTGTGTGACACTCTCGATAATGACTGCGACGGCGAGATCGATGAAGGCGTCGACGAAGACGGCGATAACGACGGCGTCACGGCATGCGAAGGCGACTGCGATAACGACGACGCCACTGTCTTTCCTGGTGCGGTCGAGCTGTGCGACACTGTCGATAACGATTGCGACGGAATTGTCCTAGACGACGAACTGGACATTGACGGCGACGGCATCGCGGCCTGTGCCGGTGACTGCGATGATCTTGAAGATACCGTCTTTCCCGAAGCCTTCGAGCTGTGCGATGGCCTCGACAATGACTGCAATGGTGCGGTGGATGACGCCGTAGACGCAGACAGTGACGGCATTGATAGCTGCCTAGACTGTGATGATACCGACCCGCTCATCTTCCCGGGTGCAGACGAACGCTGCAATGCTGTGGATGACAACTGCGACGGTATTGTGGGCGCCGACGAGACGGACGCCGACGGCGATGCGTTCCTCGCCTGCGCCGAATGTGATGACACCAACCCCGCGGTGTTCCCCGGCGCTCCCGAAGCGTGCAATGGCGAAGACGACAACTGTGATGGGGTGATTCCGGTCGAAGAACTCACGGACCTAGACGGCGATAGCTTTGTCCAGTGTCTCGATTGCGCCGACACGGACTCGACCATCTTCCCGGGTGCAGATGAGCTGTGCAACGGCATTGATGACAACTGCGACGGTCTAGTTCCCACTCCCGAGACCACAGATGCAGACGGCGACAGCTTCGCCGAGTGCGCCGACTGCGACGATACCGACCCGCTCGTCACTCCCGGAGCGGTCGAGCTGTGCAATGGTATTGATGACGACTGTGACGGCGTCATCCCCGACAACGAGCTCGACGACAACGACGCGGATGGCGCAGTCAGCTGTGAGGACTGCGACGATAACGACCCCTTCAAGTTTCCGGGCGCGGTCGAGCAGTGCAACAATGAAGACGACAACTGCAACGGCGTCATCGACGAGAACACGGACCAAGATCAAGACTTGGACGGCGTGGCCGCGTGCGACGGCGACTGCGACGATGACAATCCCGACGTCTTCCCAGGCAATGAGGAAGTGTGCGACTTCGTCGACCAAGACTGCGACGGACTCGTCGACGAGACCTTCCAGACCCAAGGCCGCTACACCTTCGCCGACAACTGCGGCTCCTGCGCCAACGACTGCGAAGATGGTCGCTTCATCAACGCGTCGGGCTTCTGCGATGCGACTCCGGCTCTTCCGCAGTGCGACTACGTCTGTGAACCAGGATTCTTTGATGTGAACGCTGACGCTATCGACGGCTGTGAGTGCGAGTTCATCAGCGATGACGACCCTCCCTTCGACGGCATCGACGCGAACTGTGATGGAGAAGACGGCGAGCCCGAAGGCGCTGTTCACGTCAGCGTCATCACCGGTACGGCGAACGGCTCTGGTGCCATCGACGACCCCGTCACAAGCATTCAGATCGGCATTGACATCGCTGTAGCGCGCGGAAGCGAATTTGTGATTGTAGCGTCCGGCGACTACGCCGAGTCGGTAGACCTGGCGAATGCGATCACTGTATTTGGTGGCTACGACCTGAACTTTGACGTTCGAAATGCTGTCGCTTTGCGCACCGTTGTCTTGGGTGTGGCTAGTGAGCCTGCGGTGGTCGCGCAGGACATCGACCAGCTCACCGTGTTTGATGGCTTCGTCATTGATGCCTCGGTCGCCACGTTGCCAGGCAGCGCGTCCTTCGGCATGTGGATTGAAGACTCTCCGGGTCTAACCGTGGCAAACAACCAGATTTCCGCCGACGTAGGGCGTGATGGAGTCACCGGCGTACGCGGCTCAGCCGGCACAATCGGGTTCGACGGCACCATCGGCTCGTTGGGGCGGCTCACAACCTGCGGTTCTCTGCCCTTCGGCGGTGCGGGTGGGGTGACGTCTTGTGGTGGCTTGGATGTTCGCGGCGGCGACGGTGGCGGCGCTCTGTGTCCCGCCGTTGGAAACCTCCAGCCGGATGGGCTCACTGGGCTGCCAGGTGGCGGCGCGGGTGGCGGCGGTTCGTGTGATGCGGACATTGGCTTGGACTCGGACGGTAGCTGCGAGTGCACGATTGACCCGTCCTGCTGGAACGACGGTACAGATGGTAATCGTGGCTCCAACGGCAATGAAGGAACGGGTGCAGCGGGCAGCTTTGGCGCGCTGGTTAACCGTTTGAGCCAGGGTGGATACATTGCTGGAAGCGGCAGTGTTGGCATTGGCGGCGGCTTCGGAAATGGCGGCGGCGGCGGTGGTACAGGCAGTGGTGCTTCGGTGAGCAATGCTTGTGGTGGCGACGAGCACCTCGGCGGGACCGGTGGCGGCGGCGGAGCCGGTGGTTGCGGCGGTGGTGGTGGCCGAGGCGGTGTCGGTGGCGGCGCGTCGATTGGCCTGCTCATCTTTGGCGACGGTGGCTGGCCTACGCTCACCAACAATCTCATCGAGTCGGCCGATGCCGGCTCGGGTGGTCCGGGCGGCGCCGGTGGTCTTGGCGGCTTTGGCGGCTTCGGCGGCGAAGGCGGCGAGAATGACCGCAGCACAGCATGGTGTGGCGAAGGCGGCGGTGACGGTGGCAATGGCGGAAGCGGCGGTACGGGTGGCGGCGGCGGCGGTGGTGCCGGTGGTGCATCGTTCGCGGTGTACGCGGTCGGACCTGCTCCTGTTGACCTTGCGACCGGAAACGTTCTGCGCAGCGGAGAGGGGGGAGCCGGCGCTCCAGGCGGGGTTGGCGGTGTGATTCCCACTTCGGCCGGTCAGACCGGTGCTGATGGTGGCGCGGGTGCCACGAACTTCTAAGGGGAGTCCAATGCTTCTCGCGATTATGGTTGGAAATACGACGACGACTCTGGCGTTGCTGTCGGGGGAGTCCATCGCTCACCGGTTCGTCGTACGGACGGTGGGTCGGACCGCTGATGAGACCTGCCTGCTGTTCACCCAACTCCTACCCGCAGATAGGGTGCCGACCGCGTGTATTGTCAGCTGCGTGGTGCCGAACGCGCTCTACGCCATCACTAAGGGTGTGCGTCGTGCTTTTTCCATCGACTGTATGGTCGTCGGAAGGGGCCTCAAAACCGGACTGAAGCTGCGGACCGACAATCCACGGGAGGTCGGAAGCGACCGCATTGTGAACGCGGTGGCCGCAATGGACACCTATGGGTCACCAGTGGTTGTGGTGAACTTTGCCACGGCGCTCACCGTCGACTGCGTCAATGCACGCGGCGAGTACATCGGTGGAGCGATTGCTCCTGGATTCAAGACCGCCGAGGATGCTTTGTTTCACGCCACCGCCCAGCTCCCGCGCGTTGCAATAGCCAAGCCGGCATCACCGATTGGCGCCACCACGGTCACCGCGGTGCAGTCTGGACTGTACTGGGGCTTCACGGGCTTGGTGGACCGGCTGGTCGAACAGTGCACGGCGGCACTGGACGGACCGGTCACTGTGGTTGGCACTGGCGGGCTTGTGGCACTGCTCGGGGACGATTGCCGGACACTCGACCACCTAGACCGGGACCTCGGGCTGCGCGGTCTGGCACGCTTGTACAAGCGCAACGCATGAGATGGCTAGCACTCTTGGTAGTGATGGGGTGTGAGCCAGCGGTAGTGGAGCCCGTCGGTCCGTTGCCCGATGGTGCTTGCGAGTCGGACGGTGGACCCGCTGTTCCTCTGCAGCTTCTCCCCGGAGATGCCGGCGCGGAGGGACCAACAGCGTTGCTCACGCGCAATGACGTGTGGATGTTGCTCACCGAGCGGGGGACCGATGAAGGCACGGAGCTGGCGACGTGGGAGTCCTTCAACAAAGGGCAGACATGGAGCGAGGGCCTGCCGGTCACACTCTTCGAAGACCGCTTCGTTGGCAATCCATCGACCATCACCTTCGACGGCGACCAGTGGTTGTACTTTCAGACGGCTCGAACCCGCGAAGAGGCGCCAGTGATGTGGCGCGCCCCGTACACAGATGCTGGGTTTGGTCAGATTGAATCGGTTCGCCCTCTGTTGGATATCAGCGGGTGGGACAGTCGTCCGACGGTGTGGAGTGACGGCGGTGCGGTGTGGGTCGCGTATTTGGGGATTGGCCGTCGTCCAAAGCTGGCTGTGGCGGGAGATGGTCTGCTGTTCTCGCAGGTCACTCCGCCAGTCACGGATCCGCAACAGACCTTTGTCGTGGGTAGCTTTGGAGACGGGACTGTGGTCACGGTGTGGCAAGATGGCGAGAGCCCCGCATTGGCCGCCCAGCTGCGTGGCAGTGACACGGGCTGGAGCGCGCCGCGCAATGTGAGCTCACAGTTTTCCCTGGCCAGCAATGTGCGTCTGGCGTTTGTTGAGCGGGGTCGGGTGGACATGTATTATCAGACCGAAGAGGGTCTGATCCAGCGTCGGCCGGTGTTCTCAAACGGGAATGCATCGCCGCAAGAACGCGTAAATACTGGGTTTTTTGCGGATTCAGCTATGCCGATTCCGCACCGATTGCCCGACTGCCGTGTGCTGATGACGGTGTTGAGTGAGCCGGATGAGCCTGGCAGTCCCCTCGGCGTCGTCATCTTGGATAGAGACGCTCCGGCACGCTGACCCTAGTTAACGGGTCGGGTGTTTTCGGAGGGAAGATGGCTGACGGAGCAACGAACTTTTCGCAGTTTGCGCGGGAGGCAGTGCGCAAGCAGACCCTGTACACACTGGGCGCACCGCCAGATGCAGACGTCAAGATCAACCAAAACGAAGCCCCGTTCGACCTTCCAGATGCGCTGAAGCAAGAGGTGTTCGAGCACCTGATGACGCGCGAGTGGCACAAGTACCCGAGCATCGATGCCGCCGAGCTGCGCGAGCGATTGTCCGCACTGTGGCACTGGCCGGCCGAAGGCATTGTGATTGGAAACGGTAGCAACCATCTGCTGAGCGTATTGTACCGGACCATGGTCAACCCCGGCGACCGGGTGGTCATGCCGACCCCGTGCTTCAGCACCTACGCCATGCAGCTCGAGCACTGTGGCGCGCACATAGATACCGTCCGAGTCGACCGTCATGGCTTTGATACCGAAGCCCTCGTGGCCAAAGCCAAGGGCGCCAAGCTGGTCATGGTTGCGTCGCCCAACAACCCCACTGGCACCGTCCTGCCCATGGAGACCCTGGATGCTCTTCTGCAGTCTGGGGCCATGATTGCGTTGGACGAAGCCTACGCCGAGTACCTAGATGTCGATGGTCTGTCGCGCATGGGCCAAGACGTTCCGCTGATCATTTTTCGCACCTTCAGCAAGGCGTGGGGAATTGGCGGTGTTCGGTTCGGCGCCATGATGGGGCCTACGTCGTTCATGGCAGAAGTGAAGAAGGTGATTCTGCCCTTCGCTGTCGGGACCATGACCCGCGCTGTCGCCCATGTCATGCTCAATCACGCCGATGAACGCATGGCTATCCTGGACGAGATCAAGTCCGAGCGGGAGCGTGTTCGTGGCGTGCTCGAGGCGGCGGGATTGCGGCCCTGGCCGAGTGAGTCCAACTTCATCGTGTTCGAACCCAAAGACCATACGCCAGCCGAGATGTTTGACGCATTGCTCTCGCTGGGAGTGATGATTCGCAACATCTCGGGCACTATTCCCGGGGCATTGCGAGTCAGCATCAGCAATGTGGCGCACAATGACCGCTTTATCGAAACCCTACACAGCGTCTTGGGGGCGTGATGCAGCGCGTAGTCGTTACTGGAGCCACAAGCGGATTTGGACGCGCAGCTGTGCGTCGCTTTCATGCACTTGGGTACGATGTAGTCGGTACCGGGCGTCGCCAAGAACGCCTGGATGAGCTGTCTTCCGAGCTAGGTGAGCGCTTTACCGGGCTGTGTTTCGACGTCTCAGACCGGCAGGCGTGCGAACAGGCGCTGGCGGATATTGGTGATGTCGACATTCTCGTCAACAATGCCGGCCTTGCTCTGGGCCTAGAGCCCGCCTGGGAGGCGAAGCTCGATGATTGGCTAACCATGGTGAAGGTCAACATTGAAGGGGTACTTTACCTGACTCGCACGCTTCTTCCCGGCATGGTCACGCGCCAGACTGGGCACATCGTGAACGTCAGCTCAACTGCCGCATCGTGGCCCTACCCGGGCTCCAATGTGTACGGCGCGAGCAAGGCCTTCGTGACCCAATTCACCATGAACCTGCGGTGTGATCTGGTTGGGACACGCGTGCGAATGACCAGTATTGAACCTGGCTTATGTGAGACCGAGTTCAGCTTGGTTCGGTTTAAGGGAGATGATTCCGCGGCGAAGAACCCGTACGCCAATGTGGAAGCGATGAGTGCCGATGACATTGCTGAAGCCATCGTGTGGGTGACACAGCAGCCGCGGCATGTGAACATCAATCGCATTGAACTGATGGCCACTGAACAAGCGTGGGGCCCGTTCGCCATTCATCGGGAGTGAGAATATGACCAAGCCCTTGTTTTACAGCGCCATTGTGACCACCCTCGCCGCCGTCAGTCTGGCGTGTGTGGGCGGGAGTTCAGACCCGGTGGCCCTCGGTGAGCCAGATGTCTCCGTGCCGGTCGATGTCCCCGCGGAGCCCGAAGTGCAGCCCACGCCTGCTCCCATACCAGAGCCGATTCTGCTCACTGACGACGGGACTGGAGGTATCGGCCGGTTGGCACCCTCTGCTTACTCGAATGCTTGGCTGGTGATTGCTGCGAGCACACCCACGCTAGAGCCAATTCCGTTGAACGTTGTGGCAGCCGAACAGCAGTCGGGTGGCTTGCTCGCCGCAGACCGCCTGGACAGCGGCCAGTTTAAGGGCCTCATGCCATGTTGGTCGATTGCGATTGCAGGCGCCTCTGCAGAACGGTCGGCTGCTGTCGAGATGCTGGAGCTGCTGAAGGCCCAGGGTGTCGATGGGTATATCAAGAACGCTGGCGAGTACGTTGGCGATGACCCGCGCGTGCAAGCCGTTTGCGAAGACATGCGCTCCGATAGCATGAATGAGTGTCCGGCGGATGCCTACATGACCCAGGTCATCGATGGGCGCTGGCACCTTCAAGTCTCGGTCCCGGCTGAGGTTGCCGACCTGGCCATGTCGGGGGCTCCATCCCCACAGTCGGCCGATGCCGACAAGACGGTGTGGACGTCCCCGCTGCGCGTTGAGACGATTGGCGATGTTGGCGTTGGCGATACCTTCTTCATCGACGAACTAAGCGGAACACACACTGTTGGAGAGTGCACGGTTACGGGCTTCTCGGCCGTTACTCAAGGCATTCCACACTTCTCCTACAGTGAGTTTGGCGACGCCGAAACGCCGGGCTGTGGCTCACCTGCACCGTGGGCCATCCTCGACTGCGGCACTGTCGACTACGAAGGCCTGGGCGTTGCAACGACTCGTGCTGACACCGCCGAATCCTGGCGTCCGGCGCCGGCTCCCCTGGGAGCACAGAGTAGTGAGGCTGGAGATGCGGTTGCGATTGCCCTGGCGCATAGCGAGTTCCGCAGCGCTAAGTCAGGTGCGCAGGCCCTCGCTGATGAGCAAGGCGAGGTCCTGAACGAGGACATCGTTGTTGTCAACTACACAACCCCGGCGGGCGATGGGTTCGCCATCACCACAAAGTGGTGGACCCGCGAAGGCTTCGCCTTCTGTGGGGGGGATGACGTGTTGGTGTCTCGCACAGTGGGTGTGGTCGGTGGTGAGGTGCGCACTGACGTGGCTGACACGACCTACACGAACTTCCACGGGGTGGTGGAGTTTGGCGCGGAGCCGACAGCACAGGTCGTCACTAAGGCGATGTTGGGCGGCGTGAGTGTTGGGCAGGGCGGAGCCGAGTGCGGCATCACCATCGACTTCTGCGATTGCGGCTGCTAGCCCTGCTTTACCAGGCTATCTAATACGGTGGCTTCACCTTGGAGACCGTCATGCTTGTGCTCATTGCTGCTCTTGCTCTTGCCGACATCCCACCACCGAATGGCTACCAAGAGACCTGTACGGTGGACCTTGTGTGTCCGAGTGCCCAAGGTGTGGCGTGTAGTGCAAGCTTTAATGACCGCGATACTTGTGAACGGGATTGGGGTACCAAAGGCTACAGCAAAGCGTGTCAAACCCGCGGCGCAAGTACGTGGAGCGAGGTGTGGTGCTCCAATGCTGCTCCTTTGGGAGAGCCCGCAGGCGAGCCGGTCATCCCCACCGAGCCGGTCACGCCCAGCGAACCGGGGTCGCCAGATGTGCGCAAATCCAGCCGGTGCTCGTCCCTGACTGGGTCAGCTACCTGGATGTTTGCGATGGTCGGTCTGTTGGGCTTGCGTCGTCGTCAGTAGTCAGGACTGGGGACTGTGGCGCCTGTGGTCCATCCATCTGGCGTTTGTAGGCTTGTATGGGGTCGTGGCTTGGACGCGTGTCGGAACCCTGCGCAACGGGCATGAGTTCTTTACGTCGGCGGCGGTGGATCTGACGGTCACGCTTCCGTCCGTTGCGGTTGCTTTGTTCCTGCCGCGTGTTCTTGGCAACCGTGTCCGCTACCGAGGCGAGCGTCTTTTGGTGTGGACATTTGCCGAGTTTCCCGCGCTGGTCGGGCTTGTTGGCTTCTTGAGTGGGGGGACGCTACCGTCGCTCGCATGGCACAGTGGTGTCACGCTCCTGCTCATGGCGTGGGCCGCTCCGATGGCACAAGTCCAGACGGTTGACCTAGTGCGATGAACCGCTTACGGCGCGGGTCATAACGGCCTCTTCGCTCGGACGGACCCATGCATTTTCAGGACGTGATCCTCACTCTGCAACGCTATTGGGGGGAGCGCGGTTGCGTGCTCTTGCAACCCCACGATGCCTTCATGGGAGCTGGGACTTTTCACCCTGCAACCTTCCTACGCAGCCTCGGCGATAAGCCGTGGAGTTGTGCGTACGTTCAGCCTTGTCGGCGGCCAAGTGACGCCCGCTATGGTGAGAACCCGAACCGTCTTGGGCACTACTACCAGTTCCAGGTCATCCTCAAGCCTTCGCCACCAAACAGCCAAGACTTGTATCTAGGCTCGTTGGAAGCGCTCGGTATTGACACGCGCAAGCACGACATCCGCTTCGTCGAAGACGACTGGGAGAGCCCGACCTTGGGGGCCTGGGGCCTAGGCTGGGAAGTGTGGATGGACGGCATGGAAGTCACCCAGTTTACCTACTTCCAGCAGGTCGGCGGCATCACCACCAAGCCGTACCCGGTGGAGCTGACCTACGGACTTGAGCGTTTGGCCATGTACCTTCAGGGCGTTGATGACGTGTACGACCTCACCTGGGTTGAGGGCGTGTCGTACCGCGATGTGTTCCATCGCAATGAGGTCGAGCAGAGCAAGTACAACTTCGAGGAGTCCGACGCTGACGTGCTGTTCGAGACCTTCCGTATGCACTTCGACGAATGTAAGCGCTTGGCCGACATGGGCCTGGCTCTCCCAGCCTATGACTACTGTATTCTCACCAGCCATGCGTTCAACATGCTGGATGCGCGGGGAGCTATCTCCGTTGCTGAGCGTCAGCAGTACATCCGGCAGATTCGAGAACTTGCGTGCCAGTGTGCCGAAGCCTGGGTCGGAATTCAGAAAAGCGAGGGGGTCGCATGAGCGAACATCACCAACTGTTTGTCGAAGTGCTGTGTGAAGAACTCCCAGCTGGTATGATTGAACCTGCTCTGAGCGGCCTCCGAACCGGGCTATTGGGCGTGCTCAAGGGTGTCGAACACGGCGTTATTCGTACCTGGGCCACCCCGCGTCGGTTGGCCGTTGCCATTGATGATGTTGTTGGAGCCACTCCCCGCGTGGAGACGGTCCACACCGGGCCGCCCGCCGCCCGCGCTTTCAAGGACGGCCAGCCCACCAAGATGGCTGAAGGCTTCGCTCGTGGCAAGGGTGTGCCGGTCAGTGAGCTGATGATCGTAGACGGTCCCCGCGGCGAAGTGATTGCCGCGACCGTTATCGAGGGCGGCGTGCAGACGGCTGGCGTGATTGCGGGTGCCCTTGACACCATCGTACGCGGTCTTCCGTTTAAAAAGTCGATGGAGTGGGGAGAGGGTGGCGTGCGTTTCGGTCGCCCGCTGCTTTCGGTCAATGCCCTGTTTGGTGGGACTGTCTTGGACGCCACTGCGGCGGGTTGCGTGTGTGGGAACAGCACGGTCGGGCATCGCTTAGCAGATGACCCCTCGTTTACATTCACTGATGCTGAGTCCTGGGAAGCGGGTCTTCGTGAGCGGTCCGTCATCGCATCCGCCCCCGAGCGTCGTTTGCGCATTCAAGCAGGCCTCGATGAGCTGACCGACGGCATTGGAGCCGACCGCATCCGCGATGACGAGCTGATGGACGAAGTGCAGTACCTGGTGGAATGTCCCGTCGTCATTGAAGGTGCCTTCGACGAAGACCTCATGGACCTTCCCAGCAAGCTGCTCATTACCTCCATGAAGGTAAACCAGCGTTACTTCCCGATCTTCGAAGAGGGCGTGCTCACCAACCGTTTTGCGATTGTGTCGAACAATCCATGGGGAGATGGCCCGCTCATTGCTCAAGGCAATGCCCGAGTCCTCCGTGCACGCTTCTACGATGCCCGATTCTTCCTAGCCGAAGACCAGAAGCACACGCTGGAGCACTTCTCTGCCGGCTTGAACAAGATGCGCTGGATTAATGGGCTCGGCACCATGGCCGACAAGCAACACCGTGTAGGCGCTCTTGCCGCGGCACTGGTGACGCACATTGCCTGCGAAAATGTAGAGGTACAAGCTGGGTATGCAGGGCGTGCGGGGATGCTTTGTAAGGTCGACCTCACCACGCTGATGGTGAGCGAGTTCGCCAAGCTTCAAGGCCACATGGGTAGGCTCTACGCCAAGCACCATGGCGAGCCTGACGGCGTGGCTATCGCAATGGAAGAACACTATCTTCCTGCATTTAGCGGTGGTCCTCTGCCAACAACGACCGCGGGAACCGCCGTGGCTCTCGCAGATCGCCTGGACACCCTGGTCGGCTGTTTCGGCATTGGATTGATTCCCAAGGGTGGTGACCCGCAAGGGCTTCGCCGTGCGGCATCGGGTGTGCTCGCGCTTCTCGAGGGCTCGACCATTCGCATGCAGCTCGATCAGCTGTTCCGCCTTGCGCTATCGACGTTCCAGTTCACCCTGACCGACAGCGTCTTGGTGCGCGAAGGTGCTGAAATGGCCTACGACAAGTGGCTGAAGAAACGGGGTCAGGCTGAAGAGCCGCGAGACGGCGATGCCCTGATTGCCCAGCTCACAGAGTTTGCCATGGCTCGCTTTAAGGCGAGTGCAGTGGCGGAAGGAGCGAGTGCTGACCGCGTTGACGCGGTATTGGCGGTCACCCCGGCAGACCCCGTATTGTTGCGCGCCAAGGTCGCCGCTCTCGAAGCCCAAGCCGGCACCGCAAACTTTGCCTCCATCATGGAGATGTTCAAGCGCGTCTTGAACATCACCGATGGGCAGAGCGCTGATTTCCCAGAGCGAAGCGCCCTATCAGATGACGCAGAGCTGGTGTTGTTCGACGCTGTCGCTGCCGCCAGCGACCAGGTCGCAGCCGCGAACTCCGCGTTGGACTTCGACACCGCACTTACCGCAGCCCTGGCGCTTCAAGCACCGGTCACGACGTTCTTCGACGCCGTTATGGTCAATGACCCGGATCCGGCCAAGAAGGCTCTGCGGGTTGGTCTCTTGTTACAAACCGCCGGAGTATTCCGGTCCTTCGCCGACTTTTCACGAGTGAGTACACGATGAGCTACGTCCGTTCTTTTGGTGCATCGCGCGTTCCTGACGGTGAAGTCAGTAAGGCCCTATTAGGTGGAAAGGGAGCGGGTCTGGCGACCATGAGCCGCCTGGGATTGCCGGTTCCCCCTGGTTTTACAATTACCACAGATGCGAGCGGGTACTTCCTGCTCAACGATGGCGCATGGCCCGGTGGACTGAAAGAAGAGGTCGCGGCGGCAGTCAGCGCCTTGGAGGCTGCCAGCGGCAAGAGCTTCGGCGATGCCAACGACCCGCTGTTGGTCAGTGTGCGCAGTGGTGCAGCAGTTTCAATGCCGGGAATGATGGATACGGTCCTCAACTTGGGCCTCAACCGCGACACTGCGGCGGCCTTGGCCAAGGCTAGTGGTGACCCGCGCTTTGCCTGGGACAGTTACCGCCGGTTCGTTCAGATGTACGGCGACATTGTATTGGGCATCCACTACACGCAGTTTGCTCGCGCCGAAGAAGCCTTTGTAGGCGGCAAGACCGTCGAAGACCTCGATGCTGCCCAGCTCGAAGAGCTAACGCGGCACCTTGAGAAGGTCGTCGCAGATGCCGGTCGCGCCTTCCCTGTAGACCCCCACGAGCAGCTCCACCACGCCATTGATGCGGTGTTTAGTAGCTACAATAGCCATAGAGCTCGGTACTACCGCAAGACGAACAAAATCCCGGATGATTCGGGTACAGCTGTCAATATCCAGGCGATGGTCTTCGGTAACAGAGGCCAGTCCAGCGGCACGGGCGTGGCGTTCACTCGCAATCCTAAGAACGGTGCCCCGGG
>JBLHSN010000015.1:0-37888 GCA_047626195.1 Myxococcota bacterium | reverse complement strand
CCCAGCCCCAGGTCCACGAGGCGCTGTAGCCGACGTATCCAGTCAGCCACAGGGCGCTTCGAGATCGTGTCCGACGGAAGCATGCGTGCTGTGGTCAGCGCAGCCGAGACGGTTCGTCCAAGCACATCCCCCAACGACTCGTCCGCAAACTGGACTGCACGGGCCACTTCTCCCAGTCCAAGTCCGCCACAGGTGCCACACGGCTCGCCGTCTACCGCACAGGTACCTGCACAGACCTCGCACCGTGCAAACGCAGCACGGCGGTCGAGTAGTCTCGGCTCAAGTCTGGGCAGAATCAGGTCATCCACGGCACAGTAGGGTCGGTCCACGAACCGCATCTCCGCTGCACCCGTGACCACCACTTCTCCCGAACCCGCCCGAGATGCCGTACGAATCGCGTCATACACACGGGCCTCGCGCGAGGGGTCGACCTTGAAGCGGTCTACAACAATTCGGATTTCGACGTCCTCTGCAACCTGGTTGGCAGCCACCGAGTCGAGCCGCTGAATCTCACCGGCAATACGAACCCGCGAGAAACCGGCGCGGGCAATGGTCTCCAAGAGGCTCTGGGTACTCGCTCCTCGTCTGCGAACGGGTGCTTCCAGCAGCACCCGACTGCCTTCGTCCAAGGCCAAGATGCGCGCGGCAATCTGGTCGTGCGTGACCGGATGAATAGCGTCATTGCATACTGGGCAGTGAAGGGTTCCAGCCCGACCAAAGACCAGACGCAGCGCCCCCATCGCCCCCGCCAGACTCGCGGTAGTCTCAGCAAAGCCCGGGTCTTGGCTACGCTGTTCGAGCGCAACTGCAGGAGGCAGCCCCTCGACCACATCCACATCCGGAGCCGTCAGCGATGCCGGCCGCGCTTTGTCCGAGCTCGCCGCTTCCAGGTAGCGACGGCGCCCTTCGGCAAACAGCGTATCGAAGGCGAGGCTCGACTTTCCCGAGCCGCTGACGCCGGTAAACACCACCAGCGCTCCCAACGGAATGTCCAAGTCGAGGTCACACAGGTTGTGTTCTCGCGCTCCGCGAATGGTCAGCTTCATCATCGCCCCAACAACCAGAAGACCAGCGCGATAACGGCCCGCCATGTCCACTGCGAACACCCCCTACCGCCCGCCGTCCTTGAATTCAGCTTCGCGGAGCAACAATCCGCTTGCGCTGTCGCCGGCCAAGGTCGGCATGCTCGGTGCCATGGCGTTTTTAATCACCGTGACAATGACCCGCTTCACCATTGAATGCATTGGAAGTATCGGGATTGTGGCCTACGCCGCGTCCATGGACCCGTCTTTTGATCTCGCAGATCCCCAGATTCCAATCGGACCGATGGCGCTTATGACCATCGTGATGTTGGCCACTCTCGGCATGCTCGCCATTGTGTTTGCCCTGTTCATTCGACCGGCCCAACAGACACTCGGTGCACGAATAGGCAGCTTGTGGGTGTACCCGCTGGCCATTATTGGCGGTCTGACAGTTGGCGCGTCGACTGGCAACGCCGGAGAGTGGCTGCAGCAAGTCGTTCCCGATTGGCTCCAGCTCGGCGGTATGGACATGATCTCGGAAGGTCTCAGGAGCGGTCCTGTGGTGAGCCGTCTGCTGATGGTGGTCGCCGTGTCCTTTGCAGCCCCGCTATTCGAAGAGCTCGTCTTTCGCGGAACCTTATGGGGACTTCTCGAGCGGGCGCTTCCGGGCCCCGTCGTCCTGCTCATCACCAGTCTCATCTTCGCCGCCTACCATGTGGACCCCATCCATGTGATTCTGGTGTTCCCAGTTGGACTGTTGATTGGTTGGGTACGCCTGACGAGCGGGTCCATCTACCCAGCCATCCTGCTGCACTTCGTCAACAACACCCTCGCCATCGTGCTGGTGCTCACTCTCTCTGATGACGCTGCTATTCCCTGGTATTTGGCCTTGATTGCCACCGCCATCACCATCATCGTGGCCATTGCTGCGGTCATCGGACGGTACCGCCCCGTCTCCGCTGAGGACGTCTAAGTGCATATCCGACTACTTCAAGCCCGCCTGCCCTCCGACCCCGTACGCGAAGAAGAACGCGCCTCGTTCGCCGCCCGCATTGGCATTGCTCCCGAACAAATCGAACCCTACGACCTGCTGAGCCGCTCTCTCGACCTCGAGCCGGTGACGGCAGGTGTGGACCTGTTGTTGGTGGGCGGCAGCGGTGCCTTTGGCGTGACCAATGACACCCCGTGGATGCATCCGTTCATCGATCTGATGGCACAAATGGCAGACACGGACACGCCCATGTTCGCGTCATGCTTTGGCTTTCAAGCGCTCGTCGTCGGACTCGGCGGGACCGTTCGCCCAGACCCCGACAGCGCAGAGGTGGGCACGTTTGCTCTTAGCTTGACCGCAGAAGGCAAGAGCGACCCGCTGTTCAGCGCACTTCCCCCCACGTTCAATGCTCAAGAAGGACACAAGGACCGGGCCTTCGACCTCCCCAGTCCCCTGGTTCACCTGGCGAAGAGCGCGCGTACGCCGTTCCAAGCTGCACGAGTCGTGGGCAAGTCCATCTACGCCACCCAGTTCCACCCAGAGCTCACCCACACCGACAACCGTGACCGGTTCATGCGCTACTTCGACATGTACCAGAGCGCATTTGGCGCCGACGAAGCCCAAGCCATCGCCGATGCCTTCGATGCGTCTGACGACAGCAATGCGCTGCTGCGGCGGTTCTACGACAGTGTTGCCGCCGGTAATCAGCCCTAGACATCGACGTCTGCCCAGCGACCGCCAAATACGAGCAAACCCTTACCAACCGACTTGGCGAGGGTGGTGATGTTGATGGCCCACCAGATGCCGACCGCGCCAAAACCCAAGAATACGGCGAGGGTCCACGCGAGTGGAACGCGCGCCGCGTTGAGTGGAATGGTCACCCACGCCAACCGACGCGTGTCGCCTGAACCGAGCAAGACCCCCTCAAACAGGGACTCCAGCGCAACGAACGGCTGGGACCATGCGAGCACGCCAGCGTAGACGAGGGCTTGTGAGCGAACGGTGAGGTCCGCGCTGAAGCTGTCCACCAGCCAGGGTCCACCGAACATGAAGACCGCTGCAACAGCGATTCCTGCGCCCAATGACCAAGGGAAGGCCAACGCTATCGCCCGCTTGGCTTGCTGAACCTGCCCCGCACCCAATCGGCGAGCCACAAGAGAGGACACCGCAATCGACCAGCCAGCGAACAGGGGCCAGCTGATGGACTCCAGCGCGCTGAATCCAACCGCAAGCCCCTTCATCTGCCCCAGGGGTGCGACCGACGTGCGAATGAGGACCCAATACACGAAAGCGTAGGTAAAGACCGACAGTCCGACGGGCAGTCCAAGCTTGACGATGCGACGGACCGTTTCCGGATGCACGCCCACATCAAACCCACCGGTCGTGCGCCACAGCCACGCCACACCCAGGACGGTGACGATGCACTGCGCGAGGGTTGTTCCAATCGCAGCGCCGGCAATCCCCCAGCCAAAGACCAGTACAAACGTCCCGGTAAAACCGCCATTGAGCGCCACCGCAAGGCCCTGCAAGGCCATCGAGCGCCGAGTAAAGCCCATCGCGTTGAACGCCGCCTCGACACACGGTTGTACCGCAATCGCCGCCCCGGTCAAGCCGAGCCACCACAAGTACTCGGCGGTGAGTGCGGCTTCCGCGCCGGACAGGCCGAGAATGATGGGAATGGTCCACGACAGGGTCAGCGCACCCAGAGCCACCACCACCGCAAGTCCGCACGCCAGGGTCAGTCCCGTCCCGATAGCCCGGTTCCGAAGCAGCCGGTCATCCGCCCCCGTCGCCCGTCCAACCAGCGGTCCAACCCCGCCTGACACGGTAACAAAGGCGCCAAAGACCACAATGACGACAAACGTACTGGCACCCAGGGCCGCCTGGGCATCGGCGCTGATGTACTGCGCAAAGAACTGGTCCAACGGTCTGAACGCGTGCTGCAGCAGCATACCAAGGGAGGCCGGAACGGCGAGCGTGAGCACTTCTCTTGTCGTGACCGGACCGTCCTTCACCTGCAGCGCCCCCGTGCTGGCGGTCTATCGCTTACAACAGCAGCACTCGGAGTCTGGAATGATTTGGCTGTTGTTGGCCCTGTCCGTCGTCGCCTCGGTAGCGCCAATGGGACTTTTCATCGCCGTCATTTGGTGGCTGGATCGCTACGACCGCGAGCCCATTTGGTTGATGGCGCTGACCTTCCTCTGGGGGGCCGTGGGCTCCATCACCGTGGCTCTCATGGTAAGCGGCGTGGCCACGATAGCGGTCCTCGTGGTCGCCCCCGCGTCGGCAGACCTCATCGGAGCCGCTGTCATTGCGCCACTCGTCGAGGAACCCAGCAAAGCGCTGGTTCTGCTTCCTCTGCTTCTGTCCCGACACTTCGACAACACCACCGACGGCTTCGTGTACGGCGCGACTGCCGGGCTCGGCTTCGCAATGACCGAGAACTTCCTCTACTTCGCCAGTACAGGTCTCAGCGGAGACCCAACATTCTGGATGCAGACCGTCGTTGTTCGCACGCTGTACACGGGCGTCATGCACGCCAGTGCCACAGCCGTGGTTGGCGCCTGCATTGGATTTGCCCATTTTCGCGGACCCGTTGTGTTGGTGATTGGTGCCGTCATTGGACTGGCCGGCGGCATTGGGATTCACTCGTTGTGGAATGGCCTGCTGACATTGGACGCAGTCCGCGCGACGGGTAGTGCAGGGTTCATGGTCAATCTCGTTGTCTTCCCGATAGAAGTCCTCTTCGTCTTCGTCATGTTTCAGTTCTGCTTGTGGACCGAAAAGCGGGTCATCCATCGCGAGCTACTCCTTGAGGCAAGCGATGAAGGCACTCTGCCTGCCGAACACGCGGTCATTCTGTCCTCATGGTTCAAGCGTAGCGTTAGCAAGACTTGGCTACAGACCAGCACCCCGCATTCAGCCTACATTCGAACCGCGACCACCTTGGCCATGCGTCGCCACCAAGCCACCCTTCTTGGTGACCGGCGTAACGGTGCGTTCTACCGGGAGCGGGTGCGGGTTCTTCGCGCAGAGCTGGCGAGCTACCGCGAAGCCTGAGCCGTCGGCGTCACCCACACCCGATGTGTCTGGGTGCGGGTCAGGCCATCGAGGTCGGCCGCCACAATGGTCAGTCGATGCATACCCGGCTCGAGAGCGACGGTAGCGGTGAAGGGCACGGTGGAAACTATCGGACGCGCGCGGTCTGCCGCGTCCAAGAACACCTTGTCGTCGTCGGCAAAGACCGCAACGTAGGCAATGCCAGAGGCATCTTGCGCAAGGCCAGACACGGTCACCGTTGGCGACGATGTGGTGAGCGGTGGAGCGGCGGTCGTTGAGACGACCGGCGGGACAGCTTCGCCGCTAGAAAGCGCACCGTCGGCACTCAACCACAGCGTCATGCGGTTGGCGAAGGTTCGCCACAGCCCCGCCTCATCCACAGCACCCACATCATAGTTTTGCACATCGCCAACCGTCAGCACGAGCGGGACATCGCCAATGATGGGCTGGGTCACGGTAAACAGAAGGCGCTCGGTGGACATCTCGCCGGGAGCCAACACATGCCGGCACGGAGCTGCGTAGTTGACCACGTCGAATCCCGGCTCTCCGGTGACCTCTCCGCCGACAAAGACATCGCCGTCCCAGCCGGGTGTCTCGATGACGCACGCAGAACCATCAGGACGCTGGGCACGCCCGGGCGAGCGATAGGCCAGCTGCAGCTCGACGCCGCTGTCCCGAGCTCCGCTCAAGCGGACAAAGGGCTCCACCGTCGAGCCCACGCCGACGTTGTGAACCTCGACGTCGACCGCCCAGCTCTCTCCCACCTGAGGAATACCATCGCCGTCACCCAGGTCTTGCCACGACCACATCCAATTGAAGGCGGGCGAGCCCGATGCGTGAACAGGCACCACCGCTGACTGCGCCCCGAGATCGCCGTGGCCGTCACGAACCAGGAGTTCAACAGGCAGGTGTGCGGAGCCGTAGCCGGGCGGGACAATAACCGTGCGATCCCGCACCATACGCTCGCCTGGTTGAAGACGCCCGAACACCGCTTCTAATCCTTCGAGTTCCGGCATATCGGCATCCACAATGACAACCGCCCGGGACAACGGGGTCGGTCCCACATTTTCGAGCCCGATGCGCAGGGTCGTGGCCTGCCCCGCTACCAAGTCTCCGTCTGGCAGTTCCACCCACGCTCGTGCCGATTCAGGAGACGCTACTGGGCCGAATGACCAGTCCACGCCGAGGTCGGCCAGCGCCGCAACGATGCCACGCTCGTGCTGCAGGTGCTCTCGTTCAACCAGCGGCGCAACAGCTGCCAAAATCTCGCTACGGCTTGAGCTGCGGGCACCAGAAACGACAGCTTGGGCCAGCGCTACTTCCGGGTCGGTGTGCGGATTAATACGGCCATCTGGTAGCCGGTCGACCTCGGATAGTCGCAGGTAAGGCATGGTGAAAGCCGGGTCAGTTGGCCGCTCATCCACTCGGTCAAAGCGACGGTCGAGGTCCGCTTCACGCCGGACTCCCTCCCGCCACAGCACACGAATATCAGCCGGGTCGGAGGTGGGATCAATGACCACGGGGACCGTCTCAATGTCTGCTGGAATGCCGACGGCCTGAATGCTGATCTCACCAGGAGTCAGGTACTTTCCGACGGTGAGCTTGAGCTTGCTACCGTCCGGGAAGTCCCACAGATTCTGAACGGACCCTTTGCCAAAGCTGCGCTCACCAATGATGACCGCTCGCTCATTGTTTCGAAGAGCCCCCGCAACAATCTCCGATGCCGACGCCGAGTCCGCATCGACTAGAACAGCGAGGGGGTACGCAGGCTCGGTACCGCGACGACGAGCACGGTGCGGCGGCTCCCGACGATTGCCAGCACCCACCGTGCTCAAGATGGTTCCTTCGGCCAAGAATGCATTGGATACCGCGACAGCTTCGCTTAGGTAACCACCCGGATTACCACGAAGGTCCAGCACAATCCCCTTAATCGTGCCCTGTTCTTTCACCGCACGGTCAAGCTCGGCGCGCAGCCCCGTGTACACGTCATCATGAAAGGCTGGAATGGACAAATAGAAGACGCCATTGCCGAGCCACTCGCCGTGAACGGCATCGGGAGCAATGACGTCGCGGACCACCGTCAAAGTCAGCGGAGGACTTCCGAGGCGACGCACTTCGAGGGTCAATGAGCTGCCCGGGACGCCACGGATGTCCTGAAGCGCGTCGATCATGGCCACGCCCATGGTGGACACGCCATTGACGCGCGCCAGATAGTCGCCAACCTGAATGCCGGCGCGCTCTCCAGGATCTCCTGGGCGCACACGTTCCACGACGAGCCGCCCTTGCTCCTCACTCACAATGATGCCGATTCCACCGTACTCGCCGTCATTGTCGATATCCATCTCCCGAGCTTCTTCGGGGACCAACAGCACCGAGTGTGGGTCGAGCGTCGACAGCACACCGTTGACGAGAACGTACTCGATACGGATGTACGGGTTCAGCCACTGGCCAGGGATGTCCGACGGGTCCAGGTTGCGAGCTAACCGGACGGCCACATCTTGCAGCGCCGCCTGTAGATCCCGACGGGAGCCGACACGGGCCACCTCCACAACGGTTCGGTACTGCCCCACCTCCATCTGAAGCACTCGCCCTTCCCGCCGAAACGCACACACCGGGATGGACTGCTCGACCGCTTGTAACGCAGCGACGAACATCTCTTCGTAGTTGACCCGAGCCGGGTCGACGTAGCTTTCTTCGACCTGAAAGAGCACCGTCTCAAGAACCGAGAGATCGTCGAGCCCATGTGCAGGCGCCACAGTTCCTATCGGCGTGTGCGCCGGTGAGCCGGGGTCTGCAGCGCGCGCGCCGTGCAGAGTCAAGCCGCCAAGAACACAGACACTCGCTAGGCCAAAGACAACGATGGACCGAAGACTGTGGACAGATCCCCCAGTGCGGAAGCCCAGTAAGTCGGCGTCCGCGAGTCAATCGTAGAGCCGCCTGCCACCGCCGTCAATGCTTCCCGACGGCTCCAGACAATGCCTGGACGGTCAACCGACCGCACACCGGGTACTTTGTGGGTTACCAAGCGCTTCCCGTTCGGTTTCGAGCACCTTCCTCGGACGCTCCACCGGTCCCTCCCCTTCCGCGAGTCCGCGACGTATGCCCGTAAAGATCACGTGCCCCCACTGCGGCGTGAAGAATGCGCTGACAGAGCCTCTGCCACTTCCAGGCAGCCAGATTCAGTGCGTCGACTGTGTCGCTCGCCTGGCCATTTCGTACCCGCCGGGTGTGATGGAAGCGTTGAAAGGCCGTGGCAAGGCTTTTCAGGACCGGATTACCGGCTCCACACCACCTCCGCCGAGGCGCCGTCCACCAGAGCCTCGTCGCAGTGCTTGGCTCGGTTTCATGGGCGATGGCGCACCTGCTGCGGCCGCCCCCCCGGACGATGACGCGCTCTCTGCAGAGGACCAGGCCGCCATCGCAGACGCCCAGGAGCAAGCACAGCGCAGTGCCGCCGACGCCGGTGGCTCCCAACGTCGCATTCTGTCTAGTCTAGACGCCGGTCAACGCCTTGCTGGGCCCCAACCGAGCCCTACTATTCAGTCCCACTTAGACGCCCTGTTGGGCTGGGTTGACGAAGCCGGCGGCCACGCTGACCGCGCGCGTGCCGCCTCGGCCCGTACGCAAACGGCGAGCACTGCCCACGAAGCCGCTGTCGCAGCAGGCGACGCCACCACGGCTGCAAAACAAACCAGCGCAGTTCAAGACCAGGCCCAGCAAACCATTGGGGAGATCCGTCACGCCGTCGCCCAACAAAAAGCACAACGCGCGGCCGAAGTCGAAGCTACCGAGCGGGACCGAGCTGCGCAGGCAGAGGCTGCTCGCGTCCAAGAAGATGCTCGCGTCCAGGAAGCTGCTCGCGTCCAAGAGGAAGCTCGCGTCCAAGAAGATGCTCGCGTCCAAGAGGAAGCTCGCGTCCAGGAGGAAGCTCGCGTCCAGGAGGAAGCTCGCGTCCAGGAGGAAGCTCGCGTCCAGGAGGAAGCTCGCGTCCAGGAGGAAGCTCGCGTCCAGGAGGAAGCTCGCGTCCAGGAAGGTGCTCGCGTCCAGGATGCCCGCGCCGAAGAATATGCTCGCGTCCAGGATGCTCGCGCCCACGAGGAAGCTCGCGTCCAAGAAGATGCTCGCGTTGAAGAAGCTGCTCGCGTTGAAGAAGCTGCTCGGGTTCAACAAGCCGCTAGTGTCGAAATCGAACGCGCACAGGCGTCCAAGAGTGCCGCCGATACACTTCGGTCGCAAGAACTCGCACAAGCCGACGCTGTAAGAGTCCAGGCACTCACCGACCAACGTGAGCGCGAACAGGCCGAGCAACTCGAACGTCAGCGGCAGGAGTCGGAACGTATCGAAGCCGCCTTACGTGCCGAACAACAGGAACGCGAAAAAGTCGCGCGGGCTGCCTTGGCCGCACAAGCCGAGCGAGAGCGGGTAGACGCTGAAGAACGCGCTGCAGAACGAGCCCGCCAAGAGGACGTTGAACGCCGGCAGGCAGAGGCCGAGGAACGGGCCCGTCAGATTCAAGAAGAGCAAGAACAGGCTCGCCAGACCGCAGAGGCGATTGCCGAAATCGCGGGACGGGCGCAGGTCGCTATCGCGGATGCCACGGATGCCACAGACCGCATTCAGCAACGCCTATCGACGACCGAGACAGCCATCAGCGAGGCCGATGCCGCCTCCCCCACAGTCGATTTTTCGGTCGACCAAATTCGCAGTGCTCTGACTGACGCGCACACCGCAACTCAAGGTCTAGACAGCGCAGGCGCATCACTGACAACAACCGCGGAAGCCGATACTTTTGCTCGTAGGTCAGATGTGGCGCGCATCACCGCGCTGGCCGCAGAGTCTCGTGCAGACGCCGCTGTTCACACCGCAGACCGCGCCATCGCTGCGGTGTTGGAAGAGCGCGAGCGCGAAGCCGCCGGTGTCGCCGCCGCCATCGCAGATGCCGAGTCGGCGTGCGCAACGGCCGATACGACTACCGCCACTGTCGAGAAGGCCGTCACCGAAGGGCGCGCAATCGCCGGAACCGCAGACGCGCAATCGGTCCGCCAAGCGCTCGCACAGCTGGTCCGTACCGGCACTCGCGTGTCCCAGAGCCAAGCTCGTGCCCACGAAGCCCTCGGCCGGGCCCGTGCTGCTGGGAATGTGAGCAGCGCACGCGCAGCTAGCGAAGACGCCCGTCGAGAAGCTTACGGAGCTGCGACGGCAGCCGAAATGGTCGAAGATGCCACCGAGACCCTCACGGAAGCCGTTGGCCAAGCCCGTGCCGAACAGCGGAGTGCTCAAGTAGAGCTCGACCGACGCATCGCAGCCATTGCCCAGCGCGCATCGGATGCCATAGATACCGCTGCTCGGACCCAAGCTACATTGGCGCACATGCGCCAGCGCATCCCCGCAGAGGCTCCCGCGTCGGCACGCGCCGCCCTGGATGACGCTAACGACGCCATCATTGCCCTCGCTGATGTCGCCGCCAAAGCGCAGTCGAGCGCACAGACCGCAACAACTGTGGACGACGCAGAGAGCGCCCTCGGCCGTGCGGAACACTGCCGTGATGAAACCATTCGCCATGCACGCGATGCCCGGGCAGCCGTAGACACAGCCGTGGAGCACATGGCTACCCGCCAGCGCGAAGCCGTCACCGAGCAGCGACTTACGCAAGCTCGCAGCCGCGCCGAGCGCACCGCCACCAGCGCTGAGACCCGTCTAACCGCAGCACATGAGCGCTTTGCCGAGTGGAATGATGACGCCGACGGAGAACGTGTCCGCGTCGCGCTGACCGGAGTCGCGCAAGCGGCGGCAGAGGCTCGCACCGCAGCAGACGCCGCGCTCCTGTCAACGTCTCCTGAAGAAGCCGAAGAACACGCTGCAGACTCCTCTCACAGCTTGTCGCTAACCCTCGAACATCTCGCCGAAGTCGCGCGTGAGTCCACGCTGGCAGAACGCGCCCGTGAAGACCGTATTGCGGATGAGCAGGCCCGCATCGCCCGGGTCCAGGCCGACGCAGAAGCAGAGACTGAGCGTGTCGCTCGCGCTCGAGATGCTGAAGCGGAGCGCATGGCCATTGCTGTGGAGCATGCCGTGGCGTCGCACAGTGCTATTCAACAGGCCGTCGCCGACCTGCCGCAGCTCGACGCGTACACCGACGAAGCCGAAACGGCACTGAATGCCGTCCGCAGCGCCGCAACTGCTCAAGACGCCGAGACAGCCGCACAGGCGATTGCGGGTATCCTCGCCGACGCGAAGCATGCGGCCTCCGAGGTTCGCGCGAACCTCGAGCAAAAAAACAACCAAGAAGAAGCTGCAGGTCATGCCGAACGAGCCGCTGCCGCCCACGAACGTGCCGCTGCCCTGGTACACGCGCTCAACGATGAAGCGGGAGCGACTCCACAAGACGGCGCCCTCCGCACGGCCATGGCACGTGTCGACAGCGCTCTCGCTCTGGTCGCAGATGCCGCACAGACCGCACAGACCGAGGCCAGCCAAGCCCTTAGTCACCCTATCGAATCCGCGTTCCACGTCACTGGGGCATCTCTGGCTGCCACTCGCGCAGACGGCGCCGAACAGGCCCTTCGCGCCATTGTGGATGCCGCACGCGACATCCTTCATCTGGGCAAAGAAGCGGCGGAGGAGCGCGAACGCACGGCCATTGCAGCCGCACGCGCAGAACAAGCGGCAGCACGCGCAGAAGCAGAAGCAGCAACGGCTGCAGCCGCCCAAGAAGAGCTGCAGCAGGCACGCGCAGCAATGGAAGTCAGCGCCGCAGACGCCGACCTTCGTCCAGTGGTACAGCGCCTAGAACGAGCCCGTGGGCGTGCCGAAGCGATCGGTGAACGTGCCGATGCTCTCGCCACCCACACCGAGCATAGTGCAGGTACCAACCAGATCCCTGCGGTGATGGATGCCATGACCACCATGCGCGGTGCCTATGACCAGCTGCTCGGACACGTTGACGCTGCCAAGCGGGATGTTGAGCCGTCTGAAGATGCAGCAACAGACGCCGAGACCGCTGCCTCACATGCCCGCGAAGGCCTCTCTGACCTTGAGACCGCTGCGCGCGCTGTCCATGACGCACTTCGCAGCAGCCAAGACGAGCGTCCCGACTCGGCCAAAGCTACGCGCCAAGCCGTCGAGCGTGCGCGAGACGCCGCAGACGACGCCGAACGGCGGGTGACCGCACTCGACCAGCAGATTCGCGCCGACAACGTATCGGCACCAGGCGCTCTCGACGCCTTCGCCGATGCCTCCCGCGCTGCAGACCGTTCCGCCGCTGCCGCCCAGCGCGCCTCTCAGATGACCTCTGCTGCGGATGCCGGTATTGCGGCCATGGAAGCCGCCGACGCTGCGTCGCAGGTTCGCGCTGCTACCGACGCCGCTATCGCCGCTATCGCTGTGGAAGTCGGTGGCCGTAAACACGACATCGCAGCCCTGACTCGAGTGCGCACTGCCGCCCAACAATCTGCACAAAACGCGCGTATCCACGCCCAACAAGCGAGCCGTATTGCTCGGTCGGTTCAACAAGAGGCGGTCGACGACAACGACGCCGTGGCTCACGCCCGCACCCGCGTAGCCGAGCTGTCCGCACAGGTAGCCTTTGCTGCCGAACGCGCTGACTTTGCGTCCTCCGAAGCCGTCCAGACCACTGATCTGGCTATCGCCACTGGGGCACAAGCGGCAGCCGACGACGCGGCTCAGGAAGCAGAAGATGCGCTGCTAGCTTTGGAGTCCGCAGATGATGCTCTCGCAGATATCATCAGTAGTGGCGCCACCCCCATGCCGGTCCACCGCGCTCCGAATCGGCCCATGCCCGCGACCGCGCCCCACACCTCGACTCCCCCTCTTGCCGAACGGATTGCCGCAGCGCCCATCGCGCCGCCGCCTGTCGCACCGCCGCCCATCGCAGCTCCGCTTCCCGCACCGGCTCCTGCCCCACAGCCGGTTGCGAACGTGCCCGCTCCGGTCGTGGCACCCATCGAGGCCGAGCCTGTACCCGCCAAGAAAAAGGGACGCCTGCGCCGTATTCTTGGCGTGATGGCTATGCTATCGCTCATCGTCTCCGTCCTGTTGATCATCGGCGGCGGTGTGGGAGGGTACTTCGGCTACCACCACTACTCAACCGAGCTTCCCACAGTCGACGCTCTTCAGACCTACCGCCCTCCCACCGTGACCACGGTGTACGACCACGAAGGCGAGCTCCTCGGCGAGATCTACGAAGAACGCCGCTACGTCACTGAACTCGACCAGATGCCAGAGCACTTGCAGCAGGCATTTACCTCATCGGAAGACAAGGCCTTCTGGGAGCACAACGGCGTCAACTGGATTGGTTTGGTCCGCGCCATGAGCGTCCTCATCACCACCGGCGAAAAGAGCCAGGGTGCCTCGACAATCACCATGCAGGTCACGCGAAACTTCTTGCTCACCCGAGACAAAACGTACGAGAGGAAGATCAAGGAAATCATCCTCGCCCGCCGCATCGAAGACGTCTACGAGAAGGAGCGTATCCTCTACTTGTACCTCAACGAGCTGTACTTGGGCTCGGGTGCTTACGGGGTAGAAGCGGCCGCACGGACGTATTTTGGCAAGCATGTCAATGAGTTGACTCTCGCTGAATCGGCAATGATTGCCGGCCTTGCACCCGCACCCTCTACCTACAGCCCGCATCAGAACTTCGACAAAGCCAAGGTTCGCCAGGGCTACGTCCTCGGACGCATGCTCGAAGACGGCCACATCAGCCAGTCCGACTTCGACGATGCCATGGCCGAAGAGATGGTCATCGTCGAGCGTAGCAACGAGTTCCTCGAGAAGTCCCCTTACTTCACCGAGCACGTCCGCCGACACATCGTCAATACCTACGGTCACGAGCGCGTCTACAACGAAGGTCTGTCCGTCACCACAACGTGCGATTTAGACCTGCAAGAGGTCGCCCAGGCTGCTGTCCGCAAGGGCGTTGACGACGTCGACCAGCGCATGGGATTCCGTCGTCCGGGTCTGGAGAACATCTCCCAAGCACAGATTCCCGAGCGCGTAGCCACCCTTGAGACCGAGATGATTGACGCCTGGGTCACACTCAACGACCCCTCCGGTCAACAGCCGCGTCCGGAGACGTCTACGCTGGCACAAGACGAGCTGTACACCGGCGTTCTAACCGAAGTCACTCGCAACTATGCCACGGTCAAAATCGGCTCGCACGAAGGCATCATTCCGATTGCCTGGAGTCGTTGGGTGTTCAAGCCCGATCACACCCGCTCCTGGCGCAGCCGGTCACAGAACGACCTGACCCAGCAGATCACGTGGGATCTTCCCCTGCCTGAAGATGCCCCAGAGGACGCCGAAGTACAGACCGAGACTGGTGCTATTCTCCAGGTCGGAGACGTCGTGCTGGTCAAGGTCAAGGCCCTGTCGACCCAAGATGAAGAGGTCGCCTCCGACTTCCGCGGAACCCCCGGTGAGGACAGTTCCTTCGTCGCCACCCACCTGTGGCAGCGCAACGAAGTGGATGCCGCACTCCTGTCGTACGACCTCGACTCCGGAGCTGTCCGCGCCATGGTCGGTGGTGCCGACTTTGGTGACAGCGAATTCAACCGCGCGACCCAGGCCATGCGCCAAGTCGGCTCAACCTTCAAGCCTATCGTGTATGCCGCCGCTATCGAGTCGAAGCGCGTCACTGCCGCCACGATGGTCACAGACGGTCCCCTTGCCTTCGCAACCGGCGCTGACTTCATCTGGAAGCCCGGCAACTACAGCAACAGCTACTTGGGCAACATGACGCTCCGCAAGGCGCTGGCCATGTCGCGAAATACCTGTACCATCCGCGTTCTCGACCGCGTGGACCCCGGCATGAACGACGACATCGTCTACGACTTTGTTCGTCGCTTGGGCATCGGCGGTCCGCCCACACACAGCCTGCCCGAAGACTGGACGCCGACCCCAGACAGCGACCATGCGTGCCCGTGGATTCGCGAAGAAGCTGACTTCACCATCTGCGCCGACCGCTACCCGCCCATGCCGCCCGGTCTGACCGACCGCGAACACCGCGCAGAGCTCACCGAAGAAAGCGACTACCGCTGCCGCGCCTGTGACCTGTCAATGGGCCTTGGGTCTCGCTCACTCACCATGGAAGAGCTGATGCGGGCGTACAGCACCTTCGCCACAGGCGGCACCATGATTGAGCCGTACTACATCGAAGAAGTCCAAGACCGCGACGGCAACGTACTGGAGAGCCACGCGAATAGTGAGCCTGTCCAGGTCCTCGACCCCGCCGTTGCCTACATCACCACGTGGCTGATGGAAGGCGTTGTTCAAGGGGGCACCGCAGGACGCGCCGCACGACTCGGCCTGCACTTGGCCGGCAAGACCGGAACCACAAACGATGAGAAGGATATGTGGTTCATCGGCTTCAACCCCGAAGTCATCACCTCCGTGTACGTGGGCTACGACCAACCTCGCTCACTTGGTGTGTCCTCCACCGGGGGTCGCACCGCGCTACCCATCTGGATGGACTACATGAAGGTCGCTGTCCCACCGGAGCGCGACTACGCATTCCCGGTGACAGGCGACATTGAATGGGCGAATATTGAAGAGTCGACTGGACGCCGAGTGACCGGCGGCGGACGTCGATTCCCATTCTTGCGTGGCACAGTACCGGAGAGCACGGGTATCAGTGCCGGCCAAGTCAGTATCGATGACATTCAGACGGAACTGTAAAATGCGACCCCTCGTGGCCTTAGCGCCGCTCCCTGCCCTGCCATTCCTTCTGTCTTCACTGCTCTTTGCAGGCTGTGGCAGCGGTTCTCCGACCTTCGAGCAGTGCGAGCTGGACTTCGAAACCCCTGTAGAGAGCGTCATGCCCGGCGACACGCTGGTCTTGACCGGTGGCCCACAAAGTGAGCGTTTCGACACGGTCGTCCACATTGGCGATGTCCAAGCGGACGTCGTTTCCGTGTCGCGACTGGACTGCACGATTTGCGACGCCTGTCAGCAGCGCGAATGCGTCACGCTTTGCCGTTCTTGCTCCCAATGTGCGCCGTCGTGTGACACCTGTGAAGAAGAACTGACAGTTACGATCCCAGAACTTGGCGCCGGCCCCGCCGACGTTGTCGTGACCAACCGATTTGGAATTTCTTCGCCCCTGCCCGTGAACGTGGACGTTCCGGACGACACCGACACAGACGTAGACTCCGACACCGATTCTGATACCGTCGCAAACTAGCGGCAAAAGCGGTTGAAGGCGGAGCCTTGCCAGTGTATTCAGCGTGACCCTTGATCCTTGGAGCCGGAATGCGGTTCAGCAACACCTCCCTGACCCTCGCCGTCGCTAGCGTCGGCCTTGCCTTCGCCATGACCACGTCGACCGCTAACGCCGGTGGACTGGGCATTTTGACGACAGGCGGGTTCCATACAACCCCTGTGTACTATTACGATGCGGGCAACAACAATGCCCAAATCAAGCAGTCCCAGGCCATTTACTCGCTCGGTGCCGGCTTTGACCTGACCCTCGGGGACCCAGACGACCGCGTCGTCGGCGGCTTCCGCGGCTACTGGTTGCTCGACAGCTCCGAGAATGACCCCGCGGACAGCACCACCACGGTGGCCCCGGACAACGTCGTCGCAAACTGGCGCGAAGAGTCTCGCAGCATCGGCGTCGCGTCGGTCGGCGTAGTCTTTGGAATGTTCGGTGACCCGAATAGCTTCCAGATGACCTCCAGCATCTACGTTGGCAGTGGCTTCCTCACCCCCGACCACTCCGAGTTCCTTCTCGCAGAGGTCGGTGTAGGCGCCACGTGGAACTTCACACCCGGCGTGCAGGCGTTCGGCATGGTTCAGTACTCGGTCCGTAGCCGCAAGGGCTTCCGTCACGGGGCTAACGGCATCCTCGGTGTTCGCTACCTGTTCGACTAGGACCATTGCGGTGACCTACCGAACTCGATTCACTGCGCCGCTCGCCCTTATGGGTGTAGCGGCGTTGGTGTGTCTGACGTCTTGTACGCCGCAAGACCGACCGTCATGGCGCGACCAACTCATTGCGGACTCGCCCTGCTACCGGGTAGACCTGAGCAATGGCTTATTGGAAGAGACCACGGCCGAGGTCGAAGATCTGTTCGCCTGTCTCGACTACCATGGCCATCTAGAGTCTCTGCGTCCGACAATGGCGGCGCTGCGTCCCACCAACGTGGGGGGGGCGCCGGGCCTCATCGATATTGCCCGAGCCGTCAACGCCCTGCCAGATGCTGGCGTAGACATCGGCAGCTCACTGGGTGTGGCTATCGACCTTCTGCGTGACCCAGCAGAGCCCCTGCAGGGCGTGCTGGACCTCTCGCTGGAGCTGGCCACCGGTCAGCCGGCTCGGACCGTCCGCTCGGGGGCCGTAGACCCCACCCAACCCAGCGTTCTCCGCGGTGGTGTGCTCGCTCCCCTCGCCTCCGTCGTCCCAGACCTCGCCGAGTCCTTGTTGGACGCACCGAGCAAGAGTCAGGCCATTGGGGAAGGCTTGCGCAGCGATACCATGCACCGCTGGATCTACAGCACCGCGAGCTACAGCCGCTCAGCCCACCCAGATGTACGCGCGCTCATTGAATCAGTGCCGCAAGACGCCGGAGATGCGGTGCTCGCCACCCGAGACGGTGTGGACGGTCTGTGGGCCGGAGGAACGGACGACAGCTTACGTGACCTTGTCGACGTCATGGTTGGCACGGACACTCGCGGCTCCGCCATGACCGAGCTCGCCCAACCACTCGGGGTTCTTCTGGCAGACGACGGCGTGCGGTCGCGAACCGGTGCACTCCTGCGCACACTGCATGCGGACGGTACGCTAGACAGTGTGGTGACCGACCTCGGCTGGCTGGCCAGCACAAACGTCGACGGATTACCTGCCCAACGGGGAGAGCTGTCCGGACTGGAATCTCTGGTTCGCCTTCTCGATGCCGCCAACCAGCCCATGGTGTGCACACTGGACCTTGGATTTACCGATATCTCGGTGAACCTTGGAAACCTGTCTGTCAGCTTGCTCGGCTTGGTCAACGACCTGGAGCCAAGCACTGTGCAGTCCGGTGCCGGAATCTTAGGGGCGATTGTCGATGCAAACCTGTCGCAGTCGCTTCTTGGCAACCTCGCGAATAGTGGTTTGTGCCCAGCTCTTACCCCGACGCTGGTCCAAGACCTTCAAGTGCTCGACCTGTTGTTTGACGACAACGCATCAGCTCTAGTCGCCGCCTTTTTGGGCGTCACAAAGGCACTAGAGGACGAAGGCCACCTAGAGGACTTCGTCGAACTGACCAGCATCCTGTGGGACACAGACGCCGTGTGGGCTCTCGGAGACGTCATCCGCGATACCGCCTACGAACCCGTGTGGGAGCACGTCCTAGGCGCTATTCCCATGCTGCTTGACCCGCCTAGCTTTGGACTTCCGG
Organism: Myxococcota bacterium; assembly: GCA_047626195.1. GTDB lineage: Bacteria > Myxococcota_A > UBA796 > UBA796 > CAJXTB01. Next base: position 19,418 of record JBLHSN010000015.1, on the reverse strand, counting down.
CCGATACCATCGCATTCGATGACGCCTGGGATGCACTGAACGTACTCGTCGCCGACCCCGAGCTGGGATGGCCGTCTACTGCCGATATCCTGCGCCCCATCGCCAATGCAGACGGAGTGTGGGTGGCCGTTGGAAATCTTGCCGAGCTGCTGGCGGATGGCCGCTCCGAGGCCGCCCACAGCCTCGAGCTGGTCGCTGACTGGGTGAGCGCAGACCCCGATCTAGCGTTGCTAGATTCCTTTGCTGTCCTACTCGCCGAGCCCGACATCTCGGAGCCGGTCCTACGCATGGCCGCCACGCAGCAAGTGAGCGCTGCGTTGCTCGCGTCCACACCAGTCGCCAGTCAGGATGCCGTTCCATTGGCCTTTTGGTGTCGCCTCGTCACCACAGGTGCAGTGGACGATGTACTGTCCCTCGCCGAGCGCGTCATCAACGGCATCGATCCCGGAGAACCCGATGAGTGAGACCGCCTACACCACCCCGATTCGTCCCGGTGATGAGACCCCACATGCTTATGGCAAAAATGTCCATGTGCTCGCAGACCCCTGGGCGTTGTCACTGTTGGCGCGATTAGGCCACGAAGACACCGGCACTGCGTGCTTTCACCGCTTGCTGAGAACCGCCTATCGACGGCTTCTTCACGCTGTCACCGGTGAGCTTCGGACTCTGACGGTCACCACTCCTACGCGTATGGCCGCACTCGAGCCGACTGCCGAATTTCACGGCACCGCCATTGATGCCGCGCAGCCCGTTGTCATCGTCGACATTGCCCGTGCCGGCATCATCCCCTCCGATGTGTTCCAGCAGGAGCTCCTCGACCTCGTGTTCGACCGCTGCTTGCGCGTTGACCATCTGTACATGCAGCGGCGAATAGACGACGCTGGGCGGGTCACTGGTATCGATCTGACCGGTAGCAAAGTCGGCGGAACGGTCCACGATGCCACACTGCTAATCCCCGACCCCATGGGTGCTACTGGCGGCTCGATTCAACATGTCATCCACCACTACAAAGCGCATGTCGAGGGCACACCGCGCCGCATCATCGCTTGTCACCTCATGGTTACGCCAGAGTACATTCGCGCGCTCACCACGGCCTTCCCAGACGTTGTCATCTATGCGCTTCGCGTCGACCGCGGCATGTCCCCGAAAGGGGTCCTACAGACTGGCCTCGGAGAGGACCCGCGCGAGCGTGGTCTGACGGACACGCAATACATTGTGCCAGGTGCCGGTGGCCTGGGTGAGCTGCTCAACAATGCTTTTGTATAAGACACCCATACTTCTGCGTAGGACACCATGAAGACCATCCACACCGACAATGCCCCAGCCGCCATCGGCCCATACAGCCAAGCCGTTGTTGGCGGAGGCTTCTGCTTCTGCTCCGGTCAGATCCCCATGGATCCGATGACAGGCGAACTCGTCGGCTCTGACGTCACAGCCCAGACCCATCAGGTCCTCAAGAACCTGCGCGCGGTGCTCAACGCCGCGGGAACGGACTTCGACCGGGTCACCAAGTGCGTGGTCTTCCTGCAGGACATGGATGACTTCGACGCGATGAACGCCGTGTACGCACAGCACATGGGCGACGCAAGACCAGCGCGAGCAGCCGTACAAGTCAGTAAGCTGCCACGCGGTGTGCGGGTCGAGATTGACGCCGTCGCTCTGGTCTAAACAACCCCGGACGGGTCCGGTGGCATCAGCCCCAGGACTGGACGACCTTCTCGAATATGTCTGCCACCTGCGAGCCTACGCGGCCGGCAATCTCGCTGACTTCTTCGTGGGTGAGCGGCTCGCCACTCATTCCAGCCGCCAGATTTGAGACGACCGACAGGGCAGCACAGGTAAATCCGGCCTCGACCGCAGTCAGGACTTCGGGGACGGTGCTCATTCCGACCAAGTCACCGCCAATGGCGCGAGCGTAGCCAATCTCGGCCGGGGTCTCATAGGCAGGCCCCATCATGGCAACGTACACGCCCTCGTTCAGGGTTGCGCCTACGGCTTTCGCCGCGGCATGGAGGTCTGCTCGCATGGCCGGATTGTAGGCCGTTCCCATGTCTGGAAAACGCTCCGGTCCCCACTGCGGTCCAGTCAGCGGGCTGCGCCCCTGGAGGTTGATGTGGTCAGTGATGACGACCAAAGTCCCAGGTGTCATACCCTCGGTCATGCCGCCCGCTGAGCAGGTGAGCAAGAGCTTCTTGACTCCCCAGCGGTGGAGAGCCCGCACGTAGCGTACGACTTCGCCAAGGGAGTAGCCTTCGTACAGGTGCACCCGACCAGACAGCACCGCCACCTCCGTGCCCCCGAGAACGCCGACCAACAACCGCCCGGCGTGGCCGGACACCGTGCTCTGTGGCAATCCAAGCTGGCTCGACGGTACCTCCGTGCGGATCGAAATACGGTCGACCACCCCTCCGAGTCCACTGCCGAGCACAATCGCAACCGGTGGCGCGTCTCCGAGCTCACGTTGCATGGCGGCCGCAATTGCGGCGACGGGTCCTTCTTCTGGGTGCATGGTTCCTCGGTGTACTGAGTGCGTCCGGCTATCGTCTCACAGATGGGTGTAGCCATGCGCGCTGGTGTCGTAATCAACGGGCAAACGTCTACCAAACAGAGTATGCACCGCCCCCGCCTGGAGACGAGTCCCCCGATGTTTGCAGATACGCCGCTGGTCATGGTCGAAGATGCTGCCACCCTCAAAGAGGTGGCACGCACCCTGTCCAAGGCGCCGGCTATCGGCGTAGATACTGAAGGAGATTCATTTTACTCCTACCGCGAAAAGGTGTGTCTGCTTCAGATCAGCGACCTACACACCGACTTCGTCATCGACCCGCTCGCCGTCTCTGACCTCTCGGCTCTCGGTCCCATCATGGCCGACCGCGACATCGTCAAGATCTTCCACGGTGCCGACTACGACGTCGTGTGCATGAAGCGCGACTTTGGTTTCGAAGTTCGTAATTTGTTCGACACCATGCTCGCTTCACAGCTGACGAACCTTCCGCGGGTCGGCCTTGCGGACATCATCGGCCAATTCTTCGGCCATACAATTGAGAAGAAGTACCAGCGTCATGACTGGTCCAAGCGCCCCTTGTACAACGAGCACATCGACTACGCACGCGGTGACAGCCACTGGCTGCCAGCCCTGCGCGAAATCCTTATGCGTCGCCTTGAAGATGTAGGCCGCACCCATATTCTGGACGAAGAGTGCGAGATTCTCGAAGAGCGCACCTGGGTCGGTAAGCCGTTTGACCCGAACACGTTCTACGACATGAAGGGCGCCCGCGGCCTGTCAGATGATGACTTCCGCATCCTCCGTCACTTGTACGTCTACCGGGACCAAGAGGCCCGCAAGCTTGATCGTCCAGTGTTCAAGACCATCAGCGACAAAGACCTCATTTCCGTCGCTCAGGCCCGACCTACCAATGAACGCGAGTTGGATGAGGCGCTTCCGGGTCGTCAGGGTCTCAAGCGTCGCCACTCGAAGAACCTGTTGGACCTCGTGCAGAATGGCATGCACGACGACACGCCACTTCCCAACAAGAAGAAGAAAGCCGCACCAAGCCCACGCAAGACGCCCGGACGCCTGCGCGGCAAAGCGGCCGACCGTGGCTTCGAGCTGCTCAAGAGCTGGCGCAACAAGCTGATGAAAACCACAGTGGACCTGCCTCATGCCGCCCTCATCTCGAACGGTGGACTCAAAGAGATCGTTCGCGCACGGCCGGCAACCCTTGAAGAGTTCCGCGCAGTGGACGGCGTTCGCAACTGGCAGGCTGACGAGTACGGCGAAGTCCTCGTCGCACTCCTCGCCGACTTCGACGAAAACGCGTGAGCGGCTGCGGCTTTCGGGCGCGCACGTTGACGGACGCAGTGCTTGTTCGAGGCTGACGCCAACTAGCGCGGCTCAGCGACGGTTTAGCATCCGTGGGTCAGCGGGGGAATCAGGCGTGCCGAGGCGTTCGATGTGAGAGTCCCATCCCGCCTCACCGCTCTAGGCGAGCTCGATAAGCATCGGCTCGTCATCGTCCATGTCTGCATCCCGCACCGGCGCTAGCAATCGCTGCACGTCTGGGTGCACTTGGTACAGCCGAACCTCACGTCCAAAGCTGTTCTTCCATTGACGGACACGCTCACGGCTGACGTCAAAACGGGCGGCAAGCACCTGTCCGGACAAGCCTTCCGATAGAGAGCTGAGCAGCTCGCGCAGGCCGTCTTCGCCGTAGCGTTCAATGAAGTTTCGCGCGATGCGTGCGCGGCTAGAGTCGCTCATCTTCCCCCACCCATGAAGGGTACCATTGACGGGTCAATAGCGCAAAGCTGACGGGCATGCACTACACTCGCCAAAAATCGGAGTTGTCATGCTGCGCGTCCTCCCATGCTTGTTGTTGTCCGGATGTTGTTGTTGCTGGCCATTTGGCGGTGATGACGGCTTCGTTTCCAACTACGTAAGCGAAGTGATTGCCGAGGAGTTCAGCGAACAACTAGTCGAATCGATGACCGGTGTAGAGAACGTGGAGATTGGTGAAGACGGCAGCTTCACCGCTACCGGGCCTGATGGCAAGAGCATCGAAATGCGCATGGGTGACGACGGTCAGATGGTCATGACCACGGCGGATGCCAGCATGACCTTTGGCGCAGGTGAGATCCCAGAGGGCTTCCCCATCACGCCATACCCAGACTCCGAGGTCATGACCGTCATGGACATGCCGGATGGACAGATGATCACTGTGACCAGCGGCGGGTCCAAGGAAGAGCTGCTTGCCTACTACCGCCTACAGCTGGAAGCGTTCGGGACCGTGGAAACCGGAATCGATCTAACGACACCCGATGGCGACATGGCGAGCATCATGGTCACGCCCGAAGGAAGCCCCACCATGATGGTCATGATCATGAGCAGCAGCGGTGAGCCCACAACCACGAGCATCACCGTCACTCCGTAGCAGACCAACACCAGATGTCACGGTCCGTCCACTACAGGACTGTGGGTGGCAGTGTATGGGTAGGTAGTTGTGAGCGACGCGGGCACTGCCGGCATAGGCCTCGCAACCTCCGGGCGGTCCATTTCGAGGGTTGAGTGCACGGAGCCACCGTCCGGTCAGACGCCCGCGTCGCCTCTTCCCAAACTACCTACTAGGTAGACGTGTACCGCCAGGCATGCCTACGACGCGCATGTAGCCAATCGGCAATGGGTGCGTGAACGTCCGTCTCGGCCTCGCGACCAAACAGCACGTCGTCATGGCCATATGACTCTGGCAGCGCTAGTTCCTGAATATCTGCCGCTCCCCACGCATGCAGCAACGGTCGTGCCTGGGCCGGGCGGCACAGGTCGTCTCCAGCACTATGAACGACCAGTAAAGGTGCGCATGTTCGGTTCAGTGCAGGCAGGTAGTCGACCTGACCCGTACGGTCGGACAACACTCCCGCATCAATCCAGCGTGACACCTGCTGGAGCAACGACACGGGAACGTTGCCTGCGGCATGACGAAGTACGCCACGGACTCGGGCGCCATCCGTTCCGTATCCCGAGAACCGCTCCAACACCGGACCATCCGCAACGAACGGTGCCGCAAGCGCCGCAACTCGCCCAGGCAACACCCATCCACGCGGAAGCCACCGGCTAGCCTGCAACAGCCGCCGTACTTCAGAGGTCGGCGTCACAAAGCGCACCGCGGTGTTCAAACAAACCAGTCCAGCGACCTCGGCATCTCCACCTGTCGCCGCGAGAATGACCCCGAGCTGGCCCCCCAGTCCGTGGCCCAGCCAGAAGGCGCGCCGGTAGCCCGAGTCCTCACGAACCGCCTCGAGAGCCGCAACGACATCGCGCGCTACGATGTCGTCCACGTCAAAGCCAGCAGCCCCCTCAGGCGCAATCGAATCACGATCACCCCGGTGGGCAAATACGTACACCCGGAATCCAGCACGCTGCAGTGTAAGTGCGAGCGTATGTTGTCCGTAGCGGTAGCTCTCGGCGGACAGACCGAGCGAGTGCGCCAAGATTACCGGCTCCCCCGCTCCACCCGGTCGCGGTTCCAGCACACGCAGCGGAGCTGACCAGCCATCACTCGCCGTGTAGTACAGACGGCGTACAGCGGGAGGCCGTGGGGACTCTACAAAAGGTGCTCGTTCATCCGGGTGCAGAACGCGCCATGCGGCGTTCAATGCAAGGTCAAACAAGGGCGCCGCCAGGGCTCGGACGCGTGGGGGGGTGTTGAGACGTCTCCGATCGGGGAAACTAGACATGAGAAGGGGGGGGGTAGATCGGAGGGAGGTACGCAAGCGCACCTAGTCGGAGGGAATTCCGTGGAAACGAGACGTCAAAACCAATGGGGGAGTGGGAAGGGTGCTCCCGAGCCCTGGCAAGGCATGACAACGATAGCGTAGCCTCACGATCACGCAAGGGTAAATGCACAGATTACCGATCTTTTTCATGTAGAGTCGAGCTAGTCCCGTTGACGCGTCAATAGTTATTTTTTCGACCTACTCGATCAAAACGCCGATCAGATCTTGGCTTTCGATCGATGCTGTCTGTGCTGAATGCGGTAGACGCGAGCCAAACAAAAAAACCGACACCACATAATGGTGTCGGAAGAGTGCGCAAGGCGCACCGAGGTGCTGCAAAAACTAGAAAGCCTAGAGAGAAGCCTGCGACTTGAGGTCGGCCGTGTACGCACGCAGGAACTCGGCGCGACGCTGTTGGACGACGCTTCGCCGAATGGCTTCGCGCTCTTGATCGAAGCGACCCATGTCTGCGCGCTCAATACTGTCGACAACGCCGACATACAGGGCTTCCCCGGATTGGTAGACCTCTGGCAGAACATCGCCGCCGTTTGCGATAAGTGCGGCAGCAACCATGGTCGATGGGGGTGACAGCGCGCCGAACGGACTCTGCTTATTCAGCATGCCCGATGTCTGCACGGTGAGGCGGAGGTCCGCCAAACGCTCGATAGGAGCCGTACCGTCCGCCGTCCAGGACGCTTGCAGTTCTTCGGCGAACGCCGCTGCAAGCGCAGGGGTCTCACGCTCGCGCATCAATCGAGCACCGATGGTCAAGCGAACCTCTTCTACAGAAGGGGTGCGTGCTTCGGTACGCTCATTCACCATGTACAGCGCAAGCATGCTGCCCGAGAACGTAATGTCAGACAGCTGGCCAACCTCGAGGCCTTCGATGCCGTCCAGAACATCTTGCGACAGGTCCCCCACGCCAACGGTTCCCAAGGAACCGCCATCGTCTGCTGTGACGTGCTCCGACCACTGTCGTGCCAGCTCATCCATAGTGGCGTCGGGGTCTGCCGAAGCGTCGATCTCATCCTTGAGAATCTGCATGCGCGGCCGAAGCTCTGCAGCCCCCTGGCCATCGCCCGTCATCTTAAAGACGAGCATGCGAACATTGACCTGCTCGGGTGTGGTCAGCGAGTCCTGCGTGGCGGTGTACTCGGCTTCCACACTGCCGGGGTTGTCGACAATCCAAGCCTCAACAGCGGTGTCGGAGTCGTCGACTTCGTCATTAAAGTTGGCCGGGCGCAGTCGCACGAAACGCAGACGCGCCTTGGTCTCCATCTCTTGGTAGGCCGAGCGGAGCATTGCGTCAGGGACCACGACGCCGTACGTCATTAGCCGCTGCATCTTCGAGATGATGGACTGCTTCTGCAGAAGGGCTTCGTACTCGTCTGCTGTGTAGCCAAGGTAGCGAATGCCAGCGCGGTACAGCTCTTCGTCAAAGGCTTGTTCTTCGTCGAGAAACTGCGGGTTGCGACCCCGGGTCTGGGCGACGCTCCACGAAATACGCGAGTCGCGGTCTACGTCTAGGCTCAGGCCGGCGTTGACGGCAGCCTGGCGCATCAGCTCGCGGTCGACCAACGAATCCACGACGAGCCCTTGGGCCCGAGCGTACTCTTCGTCGCCATTAGGGGCACGACCGCCGAATGCACGGCGCATTTCGCGTTCCACATCGGGCGTCATGATGCGGGTACCGTTGACATTGGCGACTTCCGCCGCAACATCACCCTGCGGTGTGGCAAACCAGAAGACGAACGACACCACGACAACCGCAAGCAGAACTTGCATGAAGGTGGAGTCCGTTCCGGAACGCATGGACTCTAGGATGGACATACTCTCTCCGATGGGGCGCGGGCCTATCCGTCCGCCAGCCCTCATTCAAGGCCGCGATTTTGGAAGTGTACGAGCTTGCGCCAATAGGCCACACCCTGGTATACAGATGGTCCTCGAAGCGCCCGCTTCACTCCCCCCGCAGCACGCCTCCCCGGCACGCTCACCCTTCCCTCCTCTCCACTCCCGAACGCCTGATGTTCAGCGCCGTCCTTGGGCTATTTAGCCAGGATCTCGCGGTAGATCTCGGTACATCCGAGACGCGAATCCACCAACGTGGCACCGGTTTGGTGTGCCGCGAACCTTCCGTCATTGCCGTCCACACGGACCGCAACGGGCACCGTCGTGTGGCCGCTGTGGGTTCAGAGGCCGTGCCCATGATCGGTCGCACACCTGCCGATCTTCAAGCCGTACAGCCTGTCCAGCATGGCCATGTTGTTGATTTTGAGGTTGCTGAAGCGCTGCTGACTCACTTGGTTCGCCAAGTTCACGGTCGGAATCAATGGGTCGCACCGAAGATGGTCCTCGCCACTCCCTGGGGCGCCACCGACATGGAACGCCGTGCGCTTCGTGAGAGCTGCGAGACCTCGGGAGCACGCGTCGTCCACCTGGTCGACCGCCCGCTCGCCGCAGCATTTGGTGCCGAGCTACCCGTAGAGCGGGCAACCGGAAACCTGGTCGTCGACCTCGGCGCCGGCGAGGCATCCATTGCTCTGCTGTCGCTGTGCAAGGTCGTGGCCCACCAATCGGTGCCCGGTGGCGGGAACGCTATCGACATCGCCATTATGCGCATGGTGCGTGACCGCTATGACCTGTGTATCGGACGCTCGACTGCCGAGCGGTTGAAGCTGGAGCTGGCCGATGCCAGCGGACGCAGCGACAAAAAGACCAGCGAAGCCAAGGGTCGCTGCGGAATTGCTGGCATTCCCCACGCCGTCACCGTGACCGGAGCCGACATCGCGGATGCCTTACAGCGTCCCGTGACCTCCTTGGTTCGCGGCATCCGAGCCGTGTTGGACCGCGTGCCTGCCGAGCTCGCTCGCGACGTCGCCGACCACGGTGTCGTACTCGTCGGCGGGGGCGCCCGGCTGCGTGGCCTCGAACGAGTACTCCGTGAGGCAACTGGACTCCCGGTCGTCCGCGCAGAACATCCCGAGGCCTGTGTCATCCATGGTGCCGGACGTATTCTCGACGAACTCGACCTATTGGATGCCGTCGCATGCTGAGCCCCAAACGAAAGTTCACGGCACGCAAGCCGGGATTCACCCCAGCGCCGGTGCCGCTGCGTCGCAAGCCCACCCTCGTACCCATTGAAGAGCCCGAACAACCGCGGCGCTTTACGGTTGTTCGACGTGCCATTGCGTTTGCTGTGGTGGTGGGAGTATCGGTTGCTGTTGTGGCCTCTGCGAGCGGAACTCAAGCCTTCAAATCCGCGACTGCCGGAGCCCAAGGGTGGTTCGCGGTCCAAACCGTAGCGGTTGCAGAAGCCTGGGACCGTCACCTGGCGCAAGGCAGAGTGGTCGACCATCTGGTTGCCATGACCCGAGAGCGAGACGCGCTAGCCCTAGACGTGATGGAACTGCGCGCGGTCCAGCGCGAACATGGTCGCTTAGTGATGTTGTTGGACATGGCCGAAGCCCGGGGACTGAGCGGTGTTGCCGGACGAGTCATCGCCCGCCCCACATCCGGGCGAGCCACTCTCCGCATCGACTCTGGCGCAACTGTTGGCGTCGCATTGGGACAAGCGGTCGTTGCCCATGATGGCCTCATTGGACAGGTGGTCGACGTCGGTCCAGAGTGGGCCGATGTGTTGTTGGCACGCGACCCACTGCACAGCACAGCTGTGGTCATTGACGGCACCGAAGTTCACGGCACCCTGACCGGTACCGGTACGCAGCTCCTCGTTGATCACATCATCGCCGGTACCGACGTGCAGCCCGGTGCTATCGTACTTACAAGCGGCGAAGGCGACGTCTACCCCATCGGAATCACCGTCGGAACTGTGGACTATGTGTCACGCTCGACCGGTCCTCTTCTGCACATCGAGCTGACTCCCGCGTCACAACCGGCGCTGTTGGCCGAGGTCTTTGTGGTTCGTCACCAAAGAGCACCAGCGCTGTGATTCTTGGGGCTGCCCTGGCCATTCTCGCTTGGCTCGTCGCATCCGCGTCGGGCCTGCCCATCGATCCGTTCCTCCCTATCGTTATCGCTCTTGGCCTGCGTCGCGAGTGGCCGAACTGGGCACGCGTCATCCTTGCCATCGCCTTGGCGCCACTCGCCGCTGCGGCCTGTGGAGACGTTGCTGCAGAGCGCGCCGCTGTCTACGCCATCGCCGTGATGGGTTGTGTCAACCTGTCCGATTGGTTTGACGATAGCGTTGTGACCCGAACCGGATTCGCCGCCTGTGCGTTGACCGCCGTCCTCGTCGTACGCGAGACCCTCCACTGGGCCGGCTCCATGCCACAAGGCAGTGACTCGCTCCTGTCCATCGTGCTGAGTGTCACCTGGGTGGCCGTCCACGCAACCCTGTGCCTCGCCCCCTCTCGGGGACGGTCATGAGCACAGTTAGCAGCCGACTGCCTTGGCTGGCGGGACTGATGGCTCTCAGCTTTTTGGCCCTCGAAGCGCGCCTGACAACACTGCACTTGAACGACACTGTCTCGGCGGTCGCCGTGGACAATGCCTTGCGCACACAGCGCCTCGATGCCCCGCGCGGTCGCATCTTGGACCGCCGGGGAGAGGTCCTGGCTGACGTTCGGCCGACCATCGATCTGCGGGTTCGTCCACGCTACGTGCAGGACAAAGACGCGCTACGCCTCGCGCTCATGCCACGGCTGTCCGAAGCCGAGCTGGAGCGCTACGACGACGCCATGCTCGCCGAAGGTTGGGACGCACGACGGGCCTGGGTCATTGCGCCAGACTTGGACCGAGCCACACGCGCATGGGTCTCCGGCAACCGCCCCTTCTTGGCGGGTGTGGACTTGGCCGCCTCCCAGCAGCGCGAGTATCCCCTCGGTGGAATCGCACCGCATGCCATGGGATACGTCGCTGAAGTGACGGCAGACGACCTGCTTCGCCTCGACCGTGGTCGCTACCGCGCCGGAGATTATACCGGCCGTCAGGGTATTGAGCGGCTGCTCGAAGACGAACTCCATGGCGTCCCCGGCGTCGACGCCACGCTGACAACATCGGTTGGCGGTCACGCGCGCGGCTCGGGGCCCTGGTTCGACCGCCTCACCACGCTGGCTAACAACTGGGACGTGCCGGTTCGTGGCGGCGGGGACATCACCCTCACCCTCGACCAGAACCTCCAAGCCGTTGCCGAAGCTGCGATGGATGACCGCCGCGGTGCTGTGGTCATGATGGATGTCAACAGCGGCGCTGTTCTGGCATACGTCTCCAGCCCAGACTTTGAGCCCGGCGAGCTGGTCGACGGTATCAGCCGTTCGCAGTGGCGCGACCTGATTGGCAACCCAGCAAACCCTCTGATGGACCGGGTGTCCCGCGGACTCTACCCACCCGCATCTACCTTTAAGATGGTGACCGCTGCGGCAGCGCTAGAAGCCGGCGTGTCCGAGAACCACACGGTTCGCTGTACAGGTGGCTACCGGGTCGGTAACCGTCGCTTTAAGTGCTGGAAACGTGGCGGACACGGCGTTGTCAACCTCTCCGGTGCTCTTGCGGGGTCGTGCGACGCTTGGTTTTACGACGTGGGCCTGACCATTGGTCACGAAGCCATCGCCGATGCCGCTCGCCGACTCGGCTTCGGCGCCCGCACGGGCCTTGCCCTCAACGGCGAGCGCGAGGGTTTGCTTCCGTCCGATAGCTGGATGCGTGAACGCTACGGCACTCCGTGGACCCAAGGCGACACCGCGAGCGCCTCCATCGGTCAGAGCATCACCCAGGCCACTCCCCTACAGCTTGCGGTAATGACCGCGACCATTGCGGCGGGTGGCATGCGTCCATCGCCGTACATCGTTGAATCTGTGACGCGCCCGGATGGTTCGACAGCGCGCATTGGCGGCCAGCGAGCGTCGGTTGATAGCGGGTTCTCTCCCGAGATCTGGGCATCCATTCAAGCGGGTATGGAGCGGGTCATTCGAAGCGGAACCGGTCGCAGTGTCCAGACCGAGGGACTGCCCATGGCTGGGAAGACCGGCACGGCACAGACGGTCAGCGGCGCGTTGAAGAAGCTACGACCCGGCTATGACACCGAAGACCACGCCTTGTTCGTGGCATACGCCCCGACAGAAAACCCGCAGGTCGCCATCTCGGTGATTGTGGAACATGCTGGCGGTGGCAGTACCCACGCAGCCCCCGTGGCGCGTGATGTTCTCGTCGCCTGGGCCATTGGCGAAGGCATCCTGCCGGACCCCGAAATAGTGATTGAAGAAGCCGAACTCGCAGACGCTGCAGTCCAGCCGTGAAGCCTTGGGTTCCCCTGTCGATTGGCGCTCTGGCCACCGGCGTAGGTCTGGTCAACCTGGCCTCGGCCAGCGCTGACCTTAGCGGCGAGCTGGGTCGAGCCTTCACTACGCAAGCCGTCAGCGCACTCGTCGCGATTGCCGTCGGAATCGCCGCAAGCCGTATCTCTCTCGATACCTACAAGCGCATGGCGCTTCCCGCATGGGCCATCGGATGCGCCGGACTGATTGTCGTGCTGATCATAGGCGCGGTTGGCGGTGGTGCGCGCTCGTGGTTGCTCTTGGGTGGAAGCAGCTTTCAGCCATCCGAGGCCATGAAGGTGTTGGTTCCTCTGGCACTTGCAGCCGAGCTGTCGACGCCACGCCATTCCAAAGTGACCCGTGTGATTGTGGTCGCTGGGCTCATCAACATTCCCATTGCCCTCATTAGCATGCAACCCGACATGGGTGCGGTGATGCTCGTCACCCTGGGTTCCGCCACCATCTTGTGGCTTGGCGGACTCAAGACCCGCTGGTTTATTGGAGCGGGTGTCGCCGGGCTTCTCGCCGCGCCGATTGCCTGGGCCAGCTTGTTTCCCTACCAGCAAGAGCGAATCCTCACCTTCTTGGACCCACTTCGCGACCCAACGGGAACCGGCTACCAGACTCTGCAGAGCCAATACGCTGTGGCCGCTGGTGGTTGGAAAGGAACAGGTTGGTTTGCCGGTACCCAAGGCCGACTCGGCTTCTTGCCCGAACACGAAACCGACTTCATCTTGGCGGTTATTGCCGAAGAATGGGGCGTTGCCGGCGCAAGCGTCGCTTTGTTTTTACTGTTTGCACTCGTGTTTGTTGGTGTGGCCATTGCAGCCCAAACCAAGCACCGCTTCACCGCTCTGCTGGCAGCTGGTCTGGGTGGGCAACTGTTCTGGCAGGTCTTGGTCAACGCTGGCGGCGTACTCGGCGTTGTCCCGCTGACCGGCGTCACCCTGCCTTTCTTGTCGCGCGGCGGCAGTAGCTTGCTGATCGCCTGGGTCACCATTGGCCTGCTTATGGCCTGCGCTGCCACTCTAGGACACGGCCGCGCCCTGCTCCGTGACCCCGTCGCACTGAGCCTTGTGCGACGGCCGTCGAAGTCAGCCGCCACCCAAGACGGCTAGACGCCGTAGACGCGTTCTATTCAGCGCCACCGAGCGGGTTCGGAACGCGATAAACCGTGGGGCCATCGTCCGTATCCGAGCTGTTCAAGATAGCGGATGTCTGAAGCGCTACAACCTCGCCATCCGGTGCAATCTGTGGCTCGGTGACGTGGTCAGTTGCCGGGTTTCCGTCTTCGTCTACGCTGACCCGGGCCACGTTCAAGCTCGCGATATCAACCACCCAAGCTTCCACAACGGCAGGCGTTGCGGTGCTCCACTCGTCAGTGGTGAACACAACAAAGGCACCGTCAGCCGACACATCGGCTTCCGCGACATTGACCGCTGCGTCGCCGTCTGCGTTGAGGGAAACGAGCTGAGTTGCTGCGCGTCCACCGGAGACATCGGTCAGGTACAAGCTGCCGTCACCAATCCATAGGACATCGGTGCCTTCAGCAGTCACACCCAACACCTCAACGGTTGAAGGCAGCGTGGTGTCCGGCAAGAGTGAGACCAAGATGTAGGAAGACTCACCAGTGTAGCGGTCGTCGCCATCTGGGTCGCGGTCGGCCAAATACACCGAATCGACGGTGTCAGCATCAAACTCGGTGAGCGAGCTTGGCGTCACAAAGGCAAGGAACTGACCGGACTTATCGAACTCCGGCGAGCGTGAGTCAGCGAGGAAGTCAAACGGCACCGGCGCGTTGTTGCGCAGGTCCATGACACGGAGCGTGCCTTCAGTAACGGCGGCAACCCATTGACCATTGCCGGAGAGAGCCGGGCTGGTAGTGGCGGGGTCGTTATTGTCGAAGCGCAGCAGGACAGCAGGCTCTAGGGAGTCTGGGAAGAACTTCACAATAGCGACTTCGGTGTCGACCACGTCGCCGATGAGGTTGTCGGCCTGGGTCTCGAAGACGGCGAAGTTGCCGACGTCTGCCACGCGGGGAGCCGTGGAGCTGGCGTCACCGGCAACACCGTCCAAGGTTGCTGACAGCAGAACATAGTCGGCACGTGCGCGCTCGGCCCCAGGGCCCTGTGGGCGTGAACGGAACCAGACTTGCTCCACACCATCACGGACCTCGGTCAGAACGGTCTGGCAAGCGCCTTCGTCCCACACCATCAGCGAGTCCGTCTCGGCGTCGCTCTCAAATTCAGCCGAGATGACCGCGTCACCGTCTGGCTCTGGGCATAGGTCGAGGACGTCTATCGGGTCGATGATGATGGCTTCTTCGTAGCATTCGACGGCGCGGTACTCGCGCAGTTGAATCGCGCCACCGGCGCCCGTCCACTGGAAGGTGACCGTAGCGGAAGCTTCTGCCGGTCCGTCATCGATGCACATCCAGGTCATGGCCCCCCCCAGACGCTGGTCGGGGTTCATCTGAGCGAGGGCTTGGGTACCCGGAGATGCAATCAGCGGAGGTGAACCGCCGCCAATCTGGACGCCGAAAAGCTCCTCTGCGGTGCGGTTGATGACGGCCGAGGAACCTGACATGAACTCTTCTTCGAGCTCGAGCTCTGGAACGTCCACCAGGACGCGGTCCTTGTCACCGAGGTTCGACTGAAGGCCGGGGCGCTGGATGGCTTCATGGGAAACCCAGAAGTATCCGCCGCCATCGAGCTCGATAGTGATCTCTGCGACAACCGCGTCATTGTCGACATCTGTGCGAGTGAGTGACGGGCGGCTGCGTTCGTCATCGTCTTTCGAAACAGTCCACCCATCGACCGCAGTCAGTGCACTGTCGACACGAAGAGCAGCGGTCTGCTCGGTCGTGAGCGAGAAGGTCAACGTTGCCGGAATTAGAAACTCGACATCATGGGGCAGAATCTCGATGACAGGCGCCACCGGCCCTTCTTCGCGGCCATCCTTGCCAAGCTTGCCGTCTCCCACAATACGAAAGACAATCTCGGTGTCCTGCGCGAGCGCGCCATTTGGAATGGACAGCTCAGCGCCACCTGCTTCCAATGTGGTCAATGCCGTAGAGCGAACTTCCACCGCTTCACCAGGTAAACCACAGGCTGAAACTAGGAACAACAGACCAAGGGATAGACGCATAAGACCTCCGACGGCGAGCACCCTACCCCGCTGTTTGTTCAGTCGCCGTAAGGTGCTCGACAAGACGCGCAACAGCGACATTTCGCTCGTCAAACCACTCTGTCTGTTCACTCACGATGGCCACACCATGAGTCAACCGCCCGAGGACGTTGGCGAATACCCGCGTGGAGTCCGTCCGTGTGCGCTGCTTGCTGGCGATGTGGACCAACTCCTCGTTGGTGGTCTCTGGGCTCGCTGCCTTGAAGGTCACCAAGTCCCCTGTCAGGCCCCAGCCGCGAATCCGGTCGGCAATCTTTGGGGTTCGGACCAACTCCAATACTAAACGGTCGAGACCCGAGGGAATCTTTGCCGTCTGGGTCTCGGCCATCTCGTAGTCCCCCACCGCACACGCATGCACGACTGAGCCGGCTGGGTTGGCGCGAACCCAGGTCTCCATCCGCGCCATCAAGTCCCGAGTGGAGCCGTACTCCTCACTGTCGATGTCCGGGGCGCGTAGACACGCCTCTGCGGAACCGAGAAGATGTACCTTCACACCGCGCGCCATCAGAGCGCGTGCGATACCCACGCCGGTACGTCCCGAGGAACGAGCTGTGAGCAGCCGAACAGCATCCAGCGGATTTCGGGTCGCCCCAGCGGTGATCAGAATGGCCATCGGTACTCCTCGTAAGTCTCGGAGCGGACAATAACGTGGCGAACGGTCCTTACCATTGGCCTGTCGACCCCGCGTTTGTCGGGGGTCAGGGTGAAATTCGGTTCGGAACCAACGCCTCTGGCGATGCGGTTGCCCTGAAGCTCGCGTCGGCGAGTAAGTCTGCCAAAGAGGCCTTACGGCGCGAGATCGACGTACTCACAGCACTCGAGAAGGCCAACGTCCCCAATGTGGTCCGCGTGCTGGACCAGGTCGACCACGGTGGGCGCCCAGGCATGGTCATGCACAAGTTCACCGGCACGCTGCGCGACTGGATTGACGTGATTCTGGCCGAACCTACAACCGACACACTGGCGCTCGTGTTGGTCCGCTGTCGCACCCTAGCAACGGCATTGGGCGGAGTCCACAAGGTCAAGCTGGCAGATGGGGGCGCACTCGTACACCGCGACATCAAGCCAGAGAATGTCCTGATGGACGAGCACGGCGAGGTCTACTTGGCCGACTTCGGCGGTGCGCTCGCCGTAGACGGTCTCGCTGCTGTGGAGATGGGCCTGTTCGGCACCCCGATGTGGGCACCCTTCGACCAAATTCTGCCGGGCCTGGCTATTCCCGACCCCACCTGGGACACCTACGCGCTGTGCGTCATTCTGTATGCCTGCTTGACCGGCGCACGCCCAGCTTACCAAGCGGATCCACGTGAGCTGTTGAGTGAGCAAGGCCTCAAGCTGTGGGACGTCGCCAAGCTCGCCATTCACGCAGACGGCGACCACCAACGCACACTGCGAGCCGAGTTTACCCTCGAGCGCCAAGGTACATCCGCCGAAGACCTCGTGTCCATGACGGGTCGCAGCGCGCTGAACGACGCCGACCGCCGGGTTCTGATGGAAGGCATAGACCGACTCGCTGCGTTGGCCCATGTACCGAACGATCAGATTCAACGTCTGAAGCGTGGCATCTGGGGAGTGCTGGTGCGCGGGCTGTCTCCCCTGTCGCATCCGTCTCCACCCAACCGCTACCGAGACGCCACGGAGCTGGCAGACGCACTGGACGACCTGTACCGCCTGGCCTTCGACAACGGCCCCACCACAGATATTCTGTCCGGACCAGCTCCTGCACCCGACGTGTTCATCAATGCCTCCGAGCCGCCCAAGAACACCGACTCGGGTACACCGCTACTCATCTTTGGCCTGGTGGTCATTGGAGCCGTTGCACTGCTGATCGGCGGAGCTAGCCTACTGACCCGCCTGTCCAAGTCGGCCTCCACTGTGCCGATACCTGCCATCACCGTCACCCTAGACGGACTCGATGTTCGTGTGGCTCCCTTCCTGTTAGACCGCGACGAAGTGACCCGCGAAGCCTGGATGCTGTGCGTCGACGCCACCTTCTGCAGTGTCCCGACCATCACTGGCAACCCCAAAGACCCCGTCGCTGGCCTCACCTTCGACGCTGCTGTTGCCTACTGCGCCTTTATGAGCGCGCGACTGCCGAGCGAAGTGGAGTGGCATGCTGCCGCCGGTTCGGACCTATATCCGTGGGGCAGTGACTCACCAACCTGCGACCATGCGACCGCCGCCGGTTGCTCGGACCTTCCCCTGCCTCCGGGTAGTGCACGTCTCGGCGCCACCACAGACGGCGTGAATGACATGGCTGGGAATGTGTGGGAGTGGGCCCGCGTTGGCAAAGGCGGCGACCGTGGAGTGCTGCTGGGCGGCTCGGTACACAGCCCAGCCTCTGAGCTAGGACGCCGCGCCCGGCTGCTGCCGAGTCGCGACGCGTTGCCGGAGCTAGCCGGCGTTCGATGCGCATATGACGCTGTAGACTAGCCGTTAGGCTCAGTCCGCGTACATTGCCTCAATCTCAGCTTCGAAGTGGGCGTTGACCTTGTTTCGCTTGATCTTGAGCGACGGCGTCAGCTCGCCATCTTCCACCGACAGTTCCCGCGACAGCAGGGTAAACTTCCGAATGTGTTCGACGCGCGCAAACATGGGGTTGACCGTGTCTACGACCGCCTGAATCGCTGCGATGACCACGGGGTCGTTGTGCAGAGCGTCGCCGCTAAGGTTGTGTTCCTTGGCAAACTTCACAGCGGCCTCCGGATCCAACGTGAGCACAGCACTCAGGAACTTGCGGCGGTCGCCAATGACCACGGCCTGACTCACCAGAGCATCGTTGGTCAGGGCCAGCTCGATATTCTTGGGGGCAATATTCTTGCCGCCGGCGGTGATGATGATGTCCTTCTTACGACCGGTGATGTGCAGGAAGCCGTCGTCATCGAATTTGCCAAGGTCACCAGTGAGCAGCCAGCCATCGTCCGTCAGCGCTTCCTTGGTAGCCGATTCATCATGCAGGTAGCCCATGAAGACATTGCGACCCTGGACCATGATTTCGTCGTCTTCGGCGAGCTTGACGGTCACTCCAGGAAACTCTGGGCCCACGCTGCCGAAGCGGGTGCGACCGGGTGCGTTGAACGTGGTGGGACCGCAGTCTTCAGACTGGCCGTACACTTCACTGATGACGACGTCCAAGCCCGAGAAGAACTCGAGGATTTCTTTGCTGACCGGCGCAGCACCCGTCACACACAGCCGCGCGCGACCCAGACCCAAGTTCGGCTTGACCTTGCTGTAGACCAGCTTGTTGGCCAGGCTGTACTGCAGGCCAAGAAGTCCACCAGGCGTTCCGCCGTCGTTTTTGATGGCATTGGCTCTGCGTCCAACACCTTGGGCCCAGACAGCAATCTTGGCCTTCATGCCGCTGGCTTCCTTCATCTTGCTGTTCACCGCAGCGTAGAACTTCTCCCAAATACGCGGCACACCGAACACGATGGTCGGCTGCACTTCGCGCAGATTGTCCGCGAGCTTGGCGAGAGACTCGGCAAAGTAGATCTGCTCGCCGGACGTGACCGGAATGTGCACCGAGAACATCTGCTCGGCAATGTGCGACAGCGGCAAGTAGGACACGGAGACATCGCTCGGACCAACATCGAGCAAAGAGATGGCTTGGCTAGCCGTCCAGGCGAGGTTGTCCTGCGACAGCATGACCGCCTTGGGAGGTCCGGTGGTGCCACTGGTGTAGATGAGCGT
>JBLHSN010000014.1:0-38288 GCA_047626195.1 Myxococcota bacterium | reverse complement strand
CGCTGTGTGCGCTACTCGCTGTGTTGTACAGCCATCCGGCCACGGCATGGAAGGGGCACCCGGTGATGGGACTCGTGGTGAACGTACTCGGATATGGCGCGCTGTCGGTGATTGCTGGGTGGTCGTTGCCGCAAGTCAGCCTGACCCCACGAGCTGTCGGAAGTGTGGTGGGGTTGATGGTCTGGATTGCGGGAGTCGCACTGCTCGCCCAGGCGTTTCAGGAAGAAGCCGACCGCGCTCGTGGCTACCGAACCCCAGTGGTGCTGTGGGGGGCAGAGAAGACGGCGAACATCGCTCGGGCTCTCTTCGCGGCTGGCACGGTGCTGTTGTTCCTGTTCAGTGTTGTCGGCTGGTACCCCAGGATGGTTCTTTTGTGCGCACCTCTGTGGGTGTGGGTGGATATCCAACTTGCCGCGCGGCCGTTGACTTCACGCTGGGCCTCGACTGGGTTTCGACGGGTCTGCTTGTTTGGTTTGGCGGTCCTGGTGGCAGTGCTCACAGCGCATCTTGTGTCGCTGAGGACAGGCGGACCGACAGCCGGGCTGGACACGGCTCGTGGGTGGCCCGCTGATCGCGTGTGGGTTCGTGAACGACGGATGCAATAGGCGGAGGCGTGACTGTCTTTCGTTCACTGTGGCACCTCTCGCGCCCACGTATGGCTCCTTACCTATGGCTCATTGTCTTGGGCGGGTATGGCTTTGCCCACTGGGACCGAGCGTTGCTGGGGCAGGGAGGTACAGCACTGCTGCTGACATTGGTGTCGTGGACGTTCTTGCATGCTGGAACGCTGTGGCTCAATGCCGCTCTAGACCAAGACGAAGGTGAGGTGTTGTGGGGAACGGCAGCTGCGGTACCCGATGGCATTGAATGGTGGGCGTACGGGGCACTCGGTGTGTGCATGGGAACCGCTGCGTTGGCGGGAACCTTCGTGTTCATTTGTGCGGCTGGTTGCAGCATTCTTGCCGTTTTGTATAGCCACCCTAGTGCGGTGTGGAAGGGGCACTCGGTAGGCGGACCCGTCGTCAACGGTGTTGGCTACGGTCTGCTCACACCGATCGCGGGGTTTGCGTGTGTGGGCGTCCCACCAACGCCTCGTGCAGGAATCACTTTGATTATCGGTCTTTGCGGGGTGATGGCAGCCTACTACGCGGCTCAGGCGTTTCAAGGCGACGAGGACCGAGCCCGCAACTACCGAACCTTGGTCGCCCGTCAGGGAATGGCTGCTACCGTCTGGGCGACGCGGCTGTGGATGTGGGCTGGGTTTTCTGGAGCTGTGTTGTGTGCGGCGATGGGCTGGGTTCCACGCATCGTCCTGTTGGTGCTGCCCCTATTCGTGTGGGTCGACGCCCACGCCCGCCGCTGGCAGAACAGCGGCGAGGCGAACAATAGCGACTGGGCTAAAGGGTTCGCATCGCGACTGCTTGCCGGTGCACTGACGGCGTTGGCACTGCTTTTTTTCGTGTATATGGATGACTCCTGGCACAACCGTCCAGTTGCTGGGCTCGGGACTGCTGCGGGTCATCCCGGCGACCGCCCCTTGTTGCCGCCGCGCCAGATGCGTCAATGGGAGCGCCAGAAGCTGGGTAGCCAGTCGCCCGAGTAGACATTTTCCAGGGTTTGCGCCTTTTACGTCGTCGAGACACTCTATCGGCGACAGCCAGACGTCTACATCGCGTGTAGGCTTCTGTGAGCTGGCCGTTGGTCCGTTGCTGGCACCCTCGCAATTCGGCAAGACGGGGCTGCAGGCGGACATTCCGACCTCCAGTCGGTGAGCACTATCCTGGGATTATGACCTCGCACCCGCGATGCCGAGCCGTGTTCCCACACATTGCGAACACGGTTGAACAGCGTCTTTCGGCCATTTTAAGGTCCGTGATCGACCGCCCCCGTCGCGACTGGTAGGATCCGCGTCATGGACACCCTTGACCCCGGTACGCCGTTTGGCGCGTACACCATCGAAGGACTCATCGCTGGCGGCGGTATGGGTTCTGTGTACGCTGCCCGTCACACCGTGTACGGCACAACCTGTGCCCTCAAGGTGCTGCATCCGAAGCTGCACGGAGACGAGTCTTGGCGCAAGCGCTTTGAGGCAGAGGGATTCGCCGGCACTACGCTAAAGCATCCGCATGTTCTGGCAGCGCGTGAAGTGGTGCTCGAAGAAGACAACCAGATTGGTCTGGTCCTCGACCTGGTCAAAGAAGGCCTCACGCTGCACCGGGTAATGTCTCGCGAGTACCGAACCGGTGTTCCACTGGTGCAGTCGCTTCGCGTATTTCTCGGTATTGTTCAGGGTATTGAGTACGCGCATTCTAAGGAGATTGTTCACGGGGACATCAAGCCCGAAAATGTACTCATTCAGGGGGAGTTCCGCGACCCCACCACCTGGCGTCCAATGGTTACGGACTTTGGTACCATCGGTATTTTGGCGCATCCGGTTGAGATCGACGGCATGCCCGCTGTGGTCGTTTCCCCGCGGTACGCATCTCCCGAGCACCTAAAAGGCATGGTGCACTTGGAGCCGCGGTCCGACATCTACTGTTTGGGGCTCCTGCTGCATTACATTGTGAGTGGCAGGCACGCCTCGACCGCCAAGACTGTCGAAACGGCAGCCGCTCAAGTGTCGAAGGCGACGTCCACCACTGGCTTGTTGAATCAACCGGAAGCGGTCGCAACCTTGTTCAAGACCGCTACGCGTCGTAACATTGACAAGCGCTTCCAGTCCGCGCGTGAGCTTGCTCTGGCGGTGCGGGACCTGCTCGACCAGCTGGGGGAAGGCCTAGACCTGGCTGACCTGCAGGCCGACTTGGCTACCGAGATTGTGGAGGAACAGCAGCAGGCTGCCAGAGAGCAGCGCGTACGTGCGGGGCGAGAGGCCCGCAGGGCAGCCGAACAACTGGCAGACGAGTCTGGTGCACCCGCGCTGCTTCCCGAAGCCGACCATCAGGTCAGTGAGGTCGCTACACCTCTAGGAGACCTTCCGGTCGACGACTTCGAGGACAGCGAAGTGCTCTCGGTGGCTGGAACCGCCGACGCCGAAGCTTTTGACGATGAAGCCCAGCTCTCGGGTGTGGTCTCGGTGGAAGGAGATGACCTGGCGACCGAGGAGCCGGTCAGCTTCGTAGCCGACGTGGAGCCCGTTGAGTCGACGACTTTCAACGAGGAAGCGGACGCCCCCGATGACATGGAAGACAGTGAGCTCGCGGCCAGTGGCGTGCAAGTTCTTCCAGATACGGACGCACCCGCAGATGTTCGTCGGCATTCACCCGAAGACCCCACCGAAGATGTAAGGGGGGAAACACCTTTTTCCTACGACGTAGAAGAGATGGACGTCATGGACATGCCCTCTGCTGGTGGATCCGGAGATGTTTGGGTCGGTGATCCCGCGACCCCTGAAGGCGACTTCGAACAAGTTGACGGCTTGACCGAGCCTGTCGCAGAAGAGCGGCAGGCCGAGTCAGATGGCACCGTTGACGAACTTGAAAAACCCGCGCAAGAATCGACCAACAATCCCATGTTCGAAGCCGTTCAGTCTTCTGGGATGTCCAAGAGCCTGACCGCCGTCATTGTGGTCGGGGGCGTGTTGGTCATCGTTGCGATTGTCGGCGCAGTGCTCGCTACAAGCTAGCGCCGACTCTCGCCCCTTAGCTTCGGGTCAGCGGACGGTACTTGATGCGCTTTGGGCTCGAGGCATCGGCGCCGAGGCGCTTCTTCTTGTCGCGCTCGTACTCGTCGTAGTTGCCTTCAAACCATACGACCTGGCTGTCACCCTCGAACGCTAAGATGTGCGTGGCAACGCGGTCGAGGAACCAGCGGTCATGGCTAATAACCACTGCGCATCCTGGAAAGTCGTCGAGCGCGCCTTCCAGCTCACGAAGCGTATCAGTGTCCAGGTCGTTGGTGGGCTCATCGAGAAGGATGAGGTTGCCGCCGCTCTGCAGCAGCATGGCCAAGTGGACGCGTCCGCGCTCACCACCGGACAGCGTCTCCACGGTCTGAGTCTGTTTGCCACCGCGGAAGCCGAAGGCGCTGACGTAGGCACGGGCGAGGATTTCGCGCCCGCCAACCTGCAGACGGTCACGGCCCTGGGCGATGTTCTCGAAGACGGACTCTTCGCCCTTGAGCGTGTCGCGCGACTGATCGACGTGGGCGATTTCTACTGTCTCACCAACGTCTAGGACGCCGCTATCTGGCTGCTCTAGGCCGGTTATCATGCGAAAGAGGGTGGTCTTGCCTGCACCGTTGGCACCAACGACTCCGACAATGCCGGCACGCGGCAGGTCGAAGGAAAGGTTGTCGATGAGCAGACGGTCGCCGTAGCCCTTGGACACATTTTCGAGGCGAACCACCTTGGTGCCAAGGCGCGGTCCCGGAGGAATGCCGATGTTGGTGCGGCGATTCTGCGTGTTGTCCTGCGCCGCAGACATCAGTTCATCGTAGCGCTTGAGTCGAGCGAGGTTTCGGTTGTTCCGCTGACGCGAGCCCATACGGGCCCACTCAAGCTCGCGCGACAGGGTCTTCTGCTTGGCGGACTCTGTCTTTTCCGACTGCTGAAGGCGCTTTTGCTTTTGCTCAAGCCAGCCTGAGTAGTTGCCCTCGTACGGAATGCCTTTGCCGCTCTCGAGCTCAAGGATCCACTTGGTGACGTTGTCGAGGAAGTACCGGTCATGCGTGACGATGATGACCGTGCCTGCGTAGGCGGCGAGGTGGTCTTCGAGCCAGGCTACGCTCTCGGCGTCCAAATGGTTTGTCGGTTCGTCGAGTAGCAGTAGGCCGGGCTTGGCGAGTAGAAGCTGGCACAGCGCGACGCGTCGTTTCTCACCACCGGAGAGGTTTTCGATGCCGCTGTCACCGGGCGGAACCCGCAGCGCGTCCATGGCGATTTCAACAGTCCGGTCGATGTCCCAGGCGTTCTTGGCATCGATCTGGTCCATGAGCTCCGCTTGGCGGTTCATCACCTTGTCCATCTCGTCGTCTGTGAGTTCTTCGGCGAATCGCTCGCTGACGCGCTCGTACTCAGTGATGAGGTCACGCAGCTCGGACAGACCCTCTTCCACGTTCTCTTTCACCGTCTTGGTGGCGTCAAGCTCAGGCTCTTGAGCGAGGTAGCCGACGGTGATGGATGGGTCGATCCAGACGCGGCCATCGATTTCGTCATCGAGGCCGGCCATGATCTTAAGAAGCGTGGACTTACCGGCGCCGTTCTGACCAACGATGCCGATCTTTGCGCCGTAGTAGAAGGATAGGTGAATGCCCTTGAAGACCTCGGTGCCGTCGCCCCAGGTCTTCCGCAGGTTCTGCATCTGGTAGATGAACTTTGTATCCATGGCATGCTCCGGGGAAGGGAGCGGCGCGTAACCCGTGACCCGCTGGACTACACCTGCGGAGATGTTGGACGGAGAGCGACGGAGTTGGATGCACTACATATCTAGCGTCGACGACTGTTGTTTGACGGCTCGAACCGGTAGGGGGGCCAGCGGCAAGATGAAAGTGAACGTGGCACCTTGTCCTACACCCGGGCTGCTGACCTCCAGTTGGCCCCCAAGCTCGCGAGCGGCCAGTGCACTGGAATGAAGTCCGAAGCCGTGTCCGGCCGGCTTGGTTGTGAAGCCGTGATGAAAGATGCGCTCCAGATTCGCTGGGGAGATTCCGCTCCCGTTGTCAGCCACCCGAATCACGAGGTCTCCTCCGTCTGCGTGCAGATCAATGTCGATGGCAGGGGAGAGGTGTCCCTGGAGAGCATCGGCGGCATTATTGATGAGATTGAGCAACACGAGCATGGTCTTGTGGCGGTCAGCGGCGAGGGTGACGTTGGGGACTGCGGTCTTGGTGACCGAAATGGCTTGGAGCCTCGATGCCACAAGTAGCAGGGTGTGCTCGAGTAGGTCAGGCACTGTAATCTCGGCGACAAGTCCTCCGTGCCTTGCGAAGTGCTGTTGAGCTTGGACGACGGTGTTGACGTGCTCGACTTGGTGCCGCAGCTGCGAAACAGCTGTAGTGTACGCACTGTACTTTTCGCAGGCAACCGTAGCCACCCGCTTCAAGTAAAGGCTCACTGCGGTGCGAGACGTGTCCGGTAGCTCAATGAGCATCGCAAGTTCGTTGAGACGTTCGACCGGGACCGGATTCGCCCGTTCGGCGAGCAATGCGACGCCGACATTCACCGTGGTGAGGCCGTTGCCGACGTTGTGTAGTACGCCATTGGCCACTTCGGCCATGCCAGCGTTTCGAGCAGCCTCGATAAGGTCGCGCTGGATGGCAGCGAGGTGAGCTTGGGTCTTCCGATGTTTGTCCACTTCTCGCTTCAGTGATGCGCTTACCGCTTGTTCTTGGCTGATCGCGTGCTGTACCGCCCGTTGGTGAACGAGGATGCCCCAGGTCATAACGCTCAGCGCCGAGAGGCCGGTCATCAGCGGCTGGGCGATTGGAAACGGTACGTAGGGGGTTGGAAGTAGCCCGAAGGATTCCATTACCGCGAGAGCGATGATGGCACATATCGTGGTGGCCATGACGAACGGCCAGACTCTGCGCGCTCCACCCGAGACGGCGACGTACGGCACTACCAGCAGCCAAGGGGCGATGAAGCTGCTGATACCTCCCGTAAAAGGCAACGGCGCGACCACGGCAAGCTGAAGACACAAGGCAGTGATTGTGGCCAAGAGGACCGGACTTGCTCGTGTCCGAATTGCTAGTGGCATCGCTAAGCCGACAATAATGATAGGCAGAAGGCACGCAACGACGGGCCAAGGATAGCCGAACCAGGCGTAGAACAGCCCCCATCCGATAGACATCGTTCCGCCGAGGGGGCCCACGAACATCAAGAATTGAGCCCCGCGGCTCTCTTCGGTTGAAGGGGGTTCTCCGGCGTTGGGACAGGCATTTTTGTTGTGCAATATCATCAGTCGTACCGGGGATGAGCGCAGGCATCTAACGTGCGCAGATGATGGTGCCCCAATTGTGCTGGTTGCACTACTCCTTAGCGAATAACGCCGCGCTCCATTGCGCCATCAATGCGCCCAGCGAGCGTATCTAGTGCCCGCTGAACCCCGAGGTTGCCGAGACTGTGCGCTCGGAGGCTCTCCACTGTTTCACGGTTCTGCGACAGGCCCCCCACAGCACCCGTGCGCGAGTTCAAACCCACACTGTCGGCGAGAACACTGACTGCTTCGTTGAGGCTGCCGACGTCTGCAAGAACCTCTGCCAATGAATGCGTTGTGATGGCCAAGCCGACGTCGTCGCCGATGTCTCGTTGTAAGTGAACCGCTTCGGAATAGCGTTTCATTGCACTAGTCCCACGGCCGGCCAGACGTTCTAAGTCGCCGAGAGTGCGGGATACAATAGCCAGGTCCGACGAGCGTCCAAGGGGCTCCCAGACATCGACGGCTT
Source organism: Myxococcota bacterium (assembly GCA_047626195.1). GTDB lineage: Bacteria > Myxococcota_A > UBA796 > UBA796 > CAJXTB01. The sequence goes on along the minus strand of JBLHSN010000014.1, from coordinate 30,905 downwards.
TGCGGGCATGACGAGCTGCTGATGCGAGAACGGCGGTCTCGCCTCGGTTTTTGGCGAACAAGGGCAGTCGGCCCGTCAACAGATTGGACTCTGCGATGGCCAGGGCTGCCTCTGTTGACGTGTCTTGCATGAGGAGGGCTCGCGCTCTCGACAGACAGCGTGCACCGGCTGGTACGTCGTTCGCCGCCACGGAGAGCGCGGCCTCGTCTGCAAGGCGGAGCGCTTTTTCGACGGGGTCATCGGTTCTGTTCGAGGCTTCTCGCACGTCGGCCAAGGCGCCGGCGATATGGTCACCACCTACGGCTTGCAGCACCATGGCGCGGAGCAACAGTGCTTGCGTATGGATTTCAGGCGGAACATTGGCTTGTGTCAGCGACACCAAACGGTTGGCGCACTCGGTGGCTTCGTCTAGGTTGCTCATGGACAGGTGAAACCACGCCAGATCGGCAAGAGCGGCCACCGCTTCATCGTCGTCGTCCGTGTCAACGGCTTGTTGGGCGAAGGCCACAGCATCCAGTCGGCGGTCGGATAGCCAAGCGCGGCGCGCAGCGCTGATGCCACGCTCTGGCTCATCATCGTCATGGTGGGACTGTCCGGCGAGGTCTGCGGCGACCCAAGCCTCTGTCAGGCTCGGCAGCAGGTCGCGCCCTAGGGCGTCGGAGAGTGCGTCTGGAAGTGTGAAGTGACCCGCACCCTTGTCGTGAAGCGCAACGCCTTGGTCTGCGGCATCTTGCAGGGCCAGCAGAACGGCGAGTGGGGTGGTGTCGGTCAACGCGGCGAGTGCTTTGGCGTTAAACGGTGAGCCCAGCCACGCCGCCGCACGGAGCAAGACCTTGTGTTCTTGCGGAACATCGATCGAGACCGGGCCTGATGCTACCTTGCGAATCGGCTCTGCGCCGAGGGCGTCCGCCGCGTTCTTGACTGGACCTTGGTCTGGGATTTCGTGAAAGACAAGCAGTAGCGGAACCTTCAACCAGCCGGGTCGATTGGCCGCGCGAAGGACGAGTCGCAAGGTGGCGGGGTCGCTTCGGTCGGCTCCGTCAATGACCAAGGCAACGGGTTCACCCTGTGCAGAGGCGTCGTTTAGGGCTTCGACCAAGGCGTGTTCGACGCCGCGGTCAGCGGTGCCCCACAGCGAGCGGCGAGGGCCACCGGCCACGTACAACGACAGCGGGTGGTACGGCGGCAAGCGGTGGTCGCGTACCAGCGCGTCCAGCCCGTCGAGCAGGGTTGTGTAGCGCGAGTTTCCGTTGGGCTCGATCACAACTGGCGAGTGGCCAAAGCCGTCCGGAAAAGCTGGAGCATGCTGGGCAATAACAGCCACCACACGCCCCATTGATAGTCGTTCCCACCGGGCTTCGTCGCTCACGATTGTTCTCCGTCAGTATCCAGCTTGACCTGGGGTACGGGGGTAAGGAATGACGTCGCGAATATTCTTCATTCCCGTCATCCACATCAGCATGCGCTCAAAACCGAGCCCAAATCCGCCGTGGGGTGCCGAGCCGAAGCGCCGCAAGTCACGGTACCACTCGTAGTCCTCTGCAGGAACGTTGTGCCGACGGAACAGGTCGTCAAGGACGTCCAAGCGTTCTTCGCGCTGTGAGCCACCGAGCATCTCGCCAACACGCGGTACCAACAGGTCGGTAGCAGCGACTGTGCGCTGATCGTCATTCAGGCGCATGTAGAAGGCTTTTTGCTCCATTGGGTAGTCGGTGACGAACACCGGACCGTTGAAGTGCTCTTCCGCTAAGTAGCGCTCATGCTCGGCCTGTAGCGACTCACCGCGGCCCACTTTGAATTCCCACTTCTTACCAGAGGCGACGAGAATGTCTTGAGCTTCGTCATGGGTGATGCGGGCGAAGTCGGCGGAGATCGCGGCGTTCAGAGAATCCAGAAGGCCCTTCTCAATGAACTTATTGAAGAAAGCGAAGTCATCGGGAAGCTGCTCTACGGTGGCTTTGGTCACTGTCTTCACGAAATCGGTGGCGAGCGCAATGACATCGTCCAAGTTCGCAAAGTAGATCTCGGGCTCGATCATCCAGAACTCACAAGCGTGGCGCGGAGTGTTGCTCTTCTCGGCGCGAAATGTGGGACCGAAGGTGTACACATCGGTGAACGCTTGGCCGAAGGTCTCGACGTTGAGCTGTCCGGACACCGTCAGATACGCGGGACCGCCAAAGAAATCGGGGTCGTCGCCGTGAAGTACGCGGAACATCTCGCCGGCGCCCTCGGCGTCTGCCGTGGACAGGATGGGTGTGTGCACCCACATAAAGCCGCGATCTTGGAAGAAGCGGTGGATGTTGTTGGCGAGAGCGTTTCGAACGCGGAACACCGACTGCATGGTGTTGGTGCGTGGGCGCAGATGGGCCATGGTCCGCAGGTTCTCAAGGGACGTGCGCTTCTTCTGTAGAGGGTAGTCAGACGGATGCGTTTGACCGACGATGGTGATGTCGGTGGCGCTGACTTCTAACGACTGCTCGCCGCCCGGTGACTGAACCCATGCGCCATGAATGCGAACCGCAGCACCAATGCCGAGCTCAGCCTTGAACTGCTCGGCTTGCTCGGCGTTCAGGACGATCTGCACAGTCTTCGGCGTTGAGCCGTCGAACACATGTACGAAGCTTACGTTCTTGGAAAAACGCGAGGTCTTCACCCAGCCGGTGACGGTGACGTCTGCTCCAGCGTTGGCGTTGACTAGCAAGTCCCGAATAGGGGTGCGACGGTCGACTCCAGCCATGATGCCCTCCAAAAGCGGGGGCTTGCTAACCCGGACAGTGCCGGCTGGGCTGCAGCTTGCGCAATCGCCTGGTGGCGAAGTTGTCCGACGCCCATGTCTAAGACCGCGCCGCTTTGCGAACCTTGTTGTGGTCGGCGACGGCACGCCAGCCTGCATCGTCGAGCATAGGCACGGTACAACCTCCGAAGAAGGATGGGTTTGCACACCAGCCGACCTGCGGACCCCCCTTCCTGATGCCCTTGTTGAAGCGCTTGGTTGCCGCTTCCCACACGGGTAGGAAAGACGTATTGCGCAGCCCGGCGATCTGGCTTTCGATGCCAACAACCTGTTCACGCAAGCGTGCAGTCTCTGACGCGTCCGTTCCGTCCTCTAGAGCCGCTTCGACGGGCAGGCGGGCGTCATCATCTGCGCGTTCGATGCGTCGAAGAGTGTCGGTCATGACTCGCTCTGCGAAGGGAAGTACGGGTACAGCGACAGTACCAACCGTCGCTGACCGTTGAGCCTGCGGAATGTTCAAGCGAGGCCATTCCCGCGCCATGAGGGCGTCGACTGCGGGCGCAAGGGCTGGGTCTTCATCCATGGCTGCGGCAATACTGTCGTTCAAGTCTTCGCCGGTACAATCAGGGTTTACTTCAGTCCGCGAGGGCATGCCGGGCAACTGGCGACCGACAGCAACACGGGCTTCGCATTCGGCAGCAGTCCCGTCGTTTGAAGCGATAGCTCGCTCCATAGCCGCGACGAAAGTGCCGTCGAATTCGTCGATGAGGTCGCCAACGAATCCTTGAAGAGTGGCCTGTTCACGGGAAAACTGCCTCTTGAGACCGTCCAGGTGCTCTTGGTCACCAACTGGAGCAGCGCCTCCGAGAAGGTCTAGTGAGACTTGGTAGTCGTTGAGGGCATCCGCAATGGCTGCGCTGCGTCCAGAGACATCGGCGTACGTGGTCTGCAGTGTGTTCGCGTTGGTGAACGTGGCAGATGCGGCCGCAATTGACGCAGTATCGTAGTAGCCGTCGGCGGCGAAAGCAGTGGCAATGAGGGCGAGTAGGGACAGCATAACAACCTCCATGATCCCACACCCCTACAGGTGGGGTGGGGTTCCAATGGAGGTCGTCTACCCTGGTCAGCGAAAAAACATGGGCGAATCTCGGTGGCATCGGTCGTGTACGGAACCGGACGTCCTGTCGGCGGAGGCGCGTATCGCCCCACGCAGTGCGCGTGTACCGACATTCAATGGCTTCGTTTAGCGCGCCTCTGCGACCTGCTGACGAAGTACATCTGCGAAATGCGGCGGATTTCCCGAAGTTTGGTATTGACCGGGTAACGGGCGCCGTGTAGATTCCCCGAGTCTGGAGAGCGGCGGCAACCGCAAAATCATTCTCCAGGCGCATCCGTCATTCGTAGAGCCGTCAGCGAAGGGCAAACTCAAACGAAAGTGAGGCAAGCATGCCAACAGAAGAACTTTTTGGTTCCTACAATTTCCTGCTCGAGATTTCGGGCATCACTGGCGAAGCCAAGACCATCGTCGGCGGCTTTAAGTCCGTCAGCGGCATGGACTCCGAGACGGAAGTCATCGAGTTCAAGCAGGGCAACGACCGCGTCGTTCGTAAGAAGCCTGGTCGCACCACCTACGCGAACATTGTTCTCGAGCGTGGCTACACCGCTACGGACGATCTCTGGACCTGGCGCAACAACATCGAGAAGGGTTTGATTGACCGTCGCAGCGGCTCGATCATCGTTCTCGACCAGGACCTCGAGACCGAAGTTGCTCGTTACAACTTCTACGAAGCCTGGCCCGCCAAGTGGTATGTCCCCGAAATGGACTCCGACAGCAGCAACATGGCGATCGAGAAGATCGAACTCGCCACGGAAATGGTTGAGCGCGCTCGCTAGTCGAACGTGTCTTGATCAGAAGCCTCGAAGGTCTCGGCCTTCGGGGCTTTTGCTTTTTGGAGGGACGGTTTTCGTCCCTCCACAGCCTGCTAGGTGAACAACGCGTTTGCCAGGGTTCCGGTGTCGCGCTCCACGCCTTCTTGCAGCAACGGACGAAGTATTGGAATGACAGCTCGGTCGCCGGTCTCCACAAGGCAGCGGGCGTAGGCAATCCGTTCATGGGGCTCGACCGGCACCGAGAGGGCCAACAGTGCCTCGACGACTTCTTCCGTTGTGACCACGCCTGCTAGTCGGTACGCGAGGATACGGGTTTCGGGTTGGGCCAGGTAGGTGAGTAAGGCGTCTGGGGCTTGGGCTGCTGCGCGCAGCGCCATGTGTAGGTAGTGCGGACCGCTGGCCACGTGACCACCGCAACGCATCCATGATGCCAGAGCTTCTCGAGCCACGTTCTCGTCGTTTACGTCCAACGACAGCGGTAGGGCTCCTGGGACATCGCTCATAAGGCCGGCGAGGATGGCTTCACGGTTGGGTGTCTGTGCGCGAGCGCGGCCCAAGACGTCCGGACGGCCGTGTGCGATGTCGCCGATGACGCCTTGCGTCGGGTCTCCGTCGGTGAAGGCGCGTGTCCAGCCGGCGTACAGCAGGCCGAACTCTCCAAGGACTGTGTGCCGCTTGGCCGAAAAGATGGCGCGTAGGGCAACAGCTAGTGCGCCTTCGGCGTCGGTCAGTACGGACATACCAGCTGTGCGGCCTCGACTGTGAGCGCTTCCGCGTCGACGTTTGTTGTTCAGTGCCTTTCGTAGGTCGACCAGTGACCTCTGGCTTCCAAGTGTCAGGCCGGCGGCGACGACGTCTGCTGGCTCCGTAGCGTCGTCGTCCAAGACGGTGTCCAGATCGACCCTCGGCGCACCCAAGTATTCGATGAACGGCAGCAATTGCGAATCGTCGAGCTCGGCGACCACTGCCTTTGCCGTTGGGTCATTGGGAGCGTACAGAACAACGGTGGCTGCGGTGAGGGGACGATTGGCGGTCCAGGTCACCACCTTGGCGAGGGCTGCGTTGGGCAGCCTTTCACACCACGCCAATAAGTATGCGGCGTAGACAACCGATGGAGCATCTCGGCCTCCGAGTTGTGCGGTGAGCGCCGCGATGAGGGCATCATCGTCAGGGTTCAACCCACCCAAGCCGGCGGTGTACATCAGTGCTACACCGCGCTCTGAAGCGGTCTTATTCTGAAGTACAGCGCGCACCCCCGCACTTCCGAGCAGCGGAGCGAGGGGCCCAACTAGGCCGGTAGCGAGGGCGCGTTCGGGGGCAAGTACCGTCAGTCGTTGTCGAGCCCAGGCACCGATCTCGTCGGTCTGCTCGGCCAGGGTTTCGAGGGCGTCTGGGGTGTGCAGCAGCGTCGCCATGGAGGCTCCAGGCTATGGATGGGGCATTGGGGGTGCTTTGAGCAACCAAGTTTATATTCGACAGCTTAAGGCGGGACGCGACTTTGCGGTCGCGGACCCGGTGGCGGGTCAGATGGCCAACTTCGTCTACCTCATCGGTGACCGAGTTTCCCGTGAGTGTCTCGTCGTCGATCCCGCATGGGACGTGCAGGGCATCCTAGACGCGGCACATACGGACGATATGCGCATCAGCGGCGCTCTCATCACGCACTACCACCCAGATCATGTAGGCGGCGAGCTGTTCGGGCACACCGTTCAGGGACTGGCTGAGCTGATGGCACTCAACCCGTGCGCGGTTCATGTCAACGAGCATGAAGCCGAAGGCGTGGCGGCGTTGACGGGCTTGTCTCAGAGCGACTTGGTGAAGCATAGCGGCGGGGATGTCGTGAGCGCAGGTGCTGTCGAGATTCAATGCTTACATACACCCGGGCATACGCCTGGTTCACAGTGCTTTCGCTGCGCCGGCGCGTTGATCAGCGGTGACACGTTGTTCTTGCATGGGTGTGGCCGGGTTGATTTCCCTGGCGGCGACTCGGAGGAGATGTACCGCACGCTTACGCAGCGCTTATCGTCACTGCCAGACGACTTGACGCTCTACCCGGGGCACGACTACGGAACGATGCCGCATGCGCCGCTTGGCAACGTCCGTAAGACCAATCCCATCCTCAACGTGCCCGACCTGCCCACCTGGCGCCGGACAATGGGTTGATGGAAGGGTGGGTGCCAGCCGTGCTCGCGGCCGTGATCCTTGGCGGTGGTCTCATCTTCGAACGTTGGGTTGTTCCAGTCCTCCGTCCGGCTTGGTATCTGGGGATTGGCGTACCGCTTGGCGAGCACCTGGTTCCGATTGATAAGGTCCCGGAGGGAACCGGTGAGACTGCAACGGTGGCCTGGGAAGCTCGTGATCTTCGGGTGTACTTCTGGGCGTCAGCCCGCGGACGACGGGTACCGTTTGGGCTTCACGGTGTGGTCTCGCTCCAACGCCGTGTGGACGGTCGCGTGGACCTAGACGTCCGCTGGTCGCCGCCTTGGGTCGCACTGGTCGCCATCTTGTGGCTGGCGGTTCTCGGTGTCCTGCGCGGGGAGTCGTACATAGGTGCGCCGATCTCTGCGATTTTATTGGTCGCCATCTTGTTGGTTTACCGGCAAGCAGCCATTCGTGCTGCAGCAGAACTGCGCTTCGCCCTTATTTCTGCGGAGGAGTGAACACGTCGGCATGGTCGCGGATCTCGCGGATGGCATCGGTGCGCAGCCGGTGGTCGAGGGTATGTCCCAGCTTTCGCGAAGCGCCGAGAATCACGGTGACGTCCACGCCTTGTCGGCGGATGGTCGCTTGGCGGCTGTTCGAGGTGCGGAGCCATCCGTTCCGGCGCCATGATCCACCCGCCAGAACCTCCAGCGTTCCCCGTGCGCGAATCTCAAACCGTTGGGCATCAACGGGTGTGTCCCACGTTGTAAGCCAGGTGAAAAGTAGTGAGCCATCGGGTTGAATGTAGGTTGCGTATCGGTCGCCACCCCATCCAAGCGGCGTTCCGACCACGTCCTGGCCGCCGACACCTTCCAACCATGACAGCACCCCGAGCTCTCCCATCGTGTCTTCGTCTACTTGCTCCGTCCCTTCTGGCAAGAGGTCTTCGACGGCCGCTAGCTCGAGGGCGATAGGCCAGTCGGGAGCAGCGCTTAGGTAGCGCTCGGGGTGCAAAATCTGTTCAGTCGAAAGCGGCGGACGGGACCGATAAGCGCTGTTGACAGCTCGGTATCCGTCGCTCGCATGCAGGGCCTGAACGAAGGCCGCTCCCTGGACGTACGGGAAGATGAGGCTTCGCGCCAGAAGATCTGGCGCGTTCGCCATGGCGCTTCCGGGTTGGGCTGGACTTAGAGCGCCGCCGTTTCCGAGTGGGAATCCAGCCATGTCCCCAACGAAGTCTCCCGCCATGGTCATGACATTGAAGTAGCTGGCATCTCCTTCGACAAGGGAGCGCAGAGCGGTTTCGATGTCGCTGTCTTCGAATGGGGGGTCATCGAGCGCTGCCAGACCGAAGCTTTGGTCCTGAAGGGCATGTACCAGTTCGTGTTCGACGACCACGTATTCCACGTTCGGGTCGCCGCCTTCTCGCCGCACAAGGACGAGCTGTTGGTCTTCCGGGTCGTAAAAGCCGCCGATCTGTTCGGCGAAGATGTCCAGGTAGGTCTGGCGTAAATCGATGTCCGGGGCAGCGAAACCCATTGCGACCAGTGTGGCGGTGTCCCCTCGGATGTCTAGGGCTGGGTAGTCTTCATCCAAGGACAGGCGGACGCGGTCTCGCAGCTCTTCCTCGGTGTAGGAAACCGCTACAATCGGACTGATCAGCGGAAGCTCGCGGCGTTCGGAGACATTGGCGGCGGTCTCCTGAATCATCACAAGCGGGTTGGCATCCAGCGGATTCGCGACGGCCCAAGGTAGTAATAGCAAGGAAAGCACGCGTTCTCCTAGGGGTGCCAACACCGTAATGGTGGGTGAGCGTTCCGTCACACTATGTCAGTCGATGAATGTAATTGGGGAACCGCTCGTCTAGAAATTTGTCGTACTGCGACCGCCCCCACGCATTGGAGTTCCCATGTCTTCTCTACGCATCGCTTGTTGTGTTGCCCTCGCCGTTCCATCGCTCGCTCTTGCAACGGTCGGCGCATCGGAGGCTGGGCTCGGCGGCGGGTACACGGTTGGAGCCGGCGTGACGCGCGCGGGTGTCACGGTGTACCCCGTCATCGCGTCAGGCTCGGCCAAGATGATGGAGGACGACCAGATCGTGCCGTTCGCAGATGCGTTGCTTCAGGGTGCACTGACGGTCACCGAAGCGGGGCACAACATGGAGATTGCCTCCCTTCGTGTTCACAACCGCGGGAAGCATTCGGTGTTGGTCATGGCTGGCGAAATTGTAGAGGGAGGGCAGCAGGACCGGGTCATCACGCAGGACTTGCTTCTGCAGCCGTCGGATGAACCGGTGATTGTTCAGGTGAACTGTGTGGAGCGGGGGCGCTGGAGTGGTGGACAGGGCTTCGCGTACGGTGGACGAGCAGAGGTTGGCCTTCGCCGTGTAGTACAGGTCCGCCGTAATCAAGATGCAACATGGGAAGCGGTGGCATCGATCAATCAAGGCAAGGGCGGCATGTTGAACGCCCTTGGGTACGACAGCTACGCGATGGCTCCGAGTACCGGAACCTACATGGCCTCAATGCGTTCGGGTGTCCTCGAGCGTCAGGTCGCGAAGGCAGCGAGTGAGCTTAGCGAAGAGATTGCGAAAGAAGGCAATGTCGTCGGAGTGGTTGTGGCGGTTGGCGGAAGTATTGTTGGGACCGAGGTGTACGGGTACGCGGAGGTGTGGGAACAAGTGCGCGACACAACCTTGGCAGCAGCGGCTCGCGACGGAATGACGAGACAGACTTACGGAACATGGACGGCTGCCCCTACCCAGCTGGTTGCCGCGACATTCCTACAGTCTGCTATTGGTGGTGAAGCCGTTGAAGTGACCGCGCGCGGTCTGGCAACCCACACCACCGTGCAGAGTGACGATGCCCTTTCTTACGTCCTCGCAGATGCCGACGGCGAGCTGCTGCACCTCGCGAGCTACCGCCGTGACGACGTTATCGGGCAATTCTAGGCGACCGCTGTTGCCGAGCTTGAGGGCGCCGCTTGATGGCCACATCCGCCAATATGCGCTATTCGGCGGCTACCGTGGCACAATCGCGGTGCGCAATCCGACCTTTGTCGGCGTGTGCCGCACAAGGATGTAGTGATGCAATTCTCGAGTTTTGCTGATTTTCGAGCAGCCTCTACGGCCGTAACCGTGGCTGGATTGATTACGTGCGTCGGACTGATTGGAGTTCCTTCGGTAGCGGTTGGCCAAGACGAACTCAGCGAAGAAGCCTCACAGGCCGAATATGTGCGCTTGGCGCGTGAGGTTCAGCGCTTTGCCGAGCGCAATGCGTGGTCAGGAGTGGAGCGCAGCTACCAGTCCATTCTGGCTAACGGAACAGCGGCTGCACAAGCGGATCACCTGTACGGTGCCCGTGCAGCCAAGGAAGTCGGCAACGCCGGTGCCGTTCGTGAACGTCTAGAAGCGGCTATTTCCTTGGGTGAAAACTCCGACGCCTACGATTGGGCCTGGGAGTTTGATTCCTCGTACGGCAAAGTTGACTTGGCATGTGACCCGGGCGCACTGCAACTCGCTGCCGAGAGCATGCCTTTTCAGCCGGACTTGGCGGCATCGGTTCGATTTGCCCAGGCGGACCTTGTCGAAGATGGCCAGTTTGACGGCTACCTTCCGGCTGGCAACTACACATTCGGCCCCTACACTATCGAAGTGATTCCACGAGTGCAGAGCGTCCAGATCGACGCCCGCGGAGCCATTCCCGCAGAGCGCCCGCCTCGCGAGACGCGTCCGCCTCGCGAGACGCGGTCGCCTCGCGAGGCCCGTCCGCCTCGCGAGGCCCGTCCGCCTCGCGAAGCTCGGCCGCCAAGCCAGACCCGGGAACCTCGTGAAACACGGCCCAGTGCGGCACTAGCCGATGAAGACCCCACCCCCCACCTTGCCGCCGTTCTTCTCGGTGCGGGCAATCGCTTTGGTGGCGCCTATGGTGGTGGAGCCTTGGCGATTTTTCGGGTTCCACTCGGGCCCATCAGCCTGGGCCTGGACGCTGGCGTTGGGTATGATTTTATCGCAGAGAGAATGGGCGGACATGTGGGGGGGCGGCTGTACACGCCAGCTCTGGAGATGGGCGGTGCCCACACGGTCTCGGCGTTCGCCGGCGGCGGCTACTCGCCTATGGTGCAGCGTGGTTCGTTTACTCCAGGAACGTTCGAGTGCGCGGTACCCGATACCTGCGACCATTCCCACTCGTACAGCATCACTCCTGCCGGTCTGGACATCCGGATTGGATCCTTGGTTATTGATGGCAGTTGGATGCTCACCTACCTCTCGAATGGCGTTTTCGAGAACAAGTTGGGGCGTGCTCCGGTTTCGGAAGGTGAAAAATGGATTCACGGCTACAGCGTAGGCGTAGGCGTTGGATTCCCCTAAGGGGCTCCTGACCGGTGGGTCAGCGCGGTTGCGCTGTCATTCCCTTGGGTTCGCGGTAAACTAGCGGCGATGTCTCGTGGATACCCCCGGCGCTTCGGTGCCTACATTTTGCTGGAACGCCTCGGTGTGGGCGGCATGAGCGAAGTTGACCTTGCTCGCCGAGCATCGGACCCAGAAGATTATGTGCGCTTGGTCGTGTTGAAGCGTATCAAAGCAGACCGGCACGATGACAAAAGCTTCGTGCGCATGTTTCGCGACGAGGCACGCATCACGTCGCACTTGCATCACCAGAATATCGCGCAATTGTTCGACTTCGGTCAGGTTGATGACGAGTACTTCTTGGCCTTGGAGTACATCCCGGGAGTGGACCTTCGCGAGGTTCAGAATGCGGCCATCGAAAAGGGCAAACGCCTTCCGATTCGCGTCACCCTGACTATCCTGTGTAACGTGCTATCGGCCTTAGATTACGCTCACTCGCGTGTGAATAACGTTGGCAAGAGCATGAATATCGTCCATCGGGATGTAAACCCGCGCAACATCATGTTGAGTACCCGGGGTGAGGTAAAGCTCATCGACTTTGGCGTGGCCAAAGCCGAAGACCGCTTGGAGCGAACACGTACTGACCACGTCAAGGGCAAGTTCGCGTATATGGCTCCTGAACAGGTCGATGGTAGCGGCATTGACAATCGTGCCGATCTGTTTGCGATTGGCCTCACTATGCATGAGATGGTGGCAGGGCAGGGGCCATTCCATGGACTGTCGCAGGTGCAGATTCTGCATAAGTTGATGTCGGGCAGGTTGCCGTCGCTTCCCCCGGTCTCGGACCTGCCCAATCCGGATTCGCTCTCACTCGTGCATGAGCGGGCGCTGGCCGCCGATAAGGAAGACCGCTACCCGAACGCCAATGCCATGCGTAAGGACTTGGAGACGGTTGCCGATACGGTGGGAGGCTTGTGTACTCCGCTGGAACTGATGGCCTTCTTGCGGCGATTAGACCCGCAGATTGAGCGCCGACTGCAAGACAAAATCACCACGTTTTCCGGCAAGATTGACCTGCCTCCAATTGCACACGAGCCGACACCCATCGCACCGTTGGACGCGCACGAAGTCACGCGAGACGCTCCGCCACCCATGTTGCTCGACAATTCGTCCAGCGGAACTGCGGTGCGGTCCATCGGCATTGCGTTTGGAGGAGCGGCGGTAGCTGCAGCACTCTTTGGCGTGATTGCTCTGGTGACACTCTTGGTGGGCATTTATGTGTGGACGTTGCCTGTAGAACGTACAGAGGCGTTGGTTCCAGCCGTCGTCACCGAGGTCCCATCCCTGATCCCGGTGATTGCCGAGCCTAGTGGCGACTCGTCCGAGCCGAGTCCTAGTGATCTGCAGCCAAGGCCCGAACCCAGCGAGCCGCGGACCGCTCCAGCTCCTGTTGAGCGACTTGGGCCGACTTCTCCTTCGCCAGTGATGTCCGAGTCCGTTGCCCTGGAGCCGGTTGTCGTCGCTCCGGAGCCGGTTGTCGTCGCTCCGGAGCCGGTTGTCGTTGTTCCGGAGCCGGTTGTCGTTGTTCCGGAGCCCGTTGTTCCGGAGCCGGTTGTCGTTGTTCCGCAGGCGGTCCTCTCTGCTCCAGAGCCGACGCCTGCGGCAGAGCCGGAGGCGGTCTTTGGAACGATTCAGGTCACCTCCGCAATTCGCGGTCTTGCCATTTTGCTCGACGGTGAGGACACCGGGCGCGTCACTCCGGCACGCATGCGGGCAACGGTTGGGGCGCACTCGGTTCAAGTGGACGGCTTCACGGTCCAGACCATCACCGTTCGCGACGGTCTCGTGACCAACGCACTGTTTAGGTAGGGAGGAGACACATGCGCTGTGTGATGTTGGGTCTTGTGTGGGCGACGTCTGCACTGGCCGGACCCCGTGTTGCGGTGGTCCAGTCGGACGATCTCGAGGTGTACACTGCGCCAGTTGCTGCATTCCTAGAAGAACTGGGTGAACCCGCAATGGTGGTCAATCTCCACGGGCGGCGAGCTGAGGCTGAGGCAGCCATCGTCCGATTGCGACGCGAAGACCCCGACGCGGTGTTTGCGCTCGGAGCCAAGGCTGCGTGGACCGTGGCTCGCGAGATGCCAGATACCCCGGTGGTCTACGCCTCTATCTTGGAGCCACGGCGCTATGGCGTGTCTGGGAATCAAGTCACTGGCATTGATGCCACCGTTGACCCTGGGCTGTTCCTGTCGCAATTTTCTGGGTTTTTCCCGGATGTAGAGCAAGTCGCTGTCATCCGTGGACCCGGTAGTGACCCAGAGCGACAGACGCGCATGCAGGATGCGGCGGGTTCTGTCGGCATCACTCTGACAATTGTAGAAGCCTCCTCTCCACGGGACGTCCGTCGGTCGTTGGGGGAGCTACCAGAGGCCGTGCAAGCGCTGTGGTTACAGCCAGATCGTGAGTTGTTGGATGCGGCAACATTCCGCTATTTAACTAGCGAATCGCGCCGTCGTGGTCTACTGCTGTTGGTCGAGACTGAGAACATGGTCTCGGCTGGAGCGCTGTTTGCCGTCGTGCCGGATTCTGCTGGAGTCGGGCGCCAAGCGGCCAGATTGGTCATGCGGGTGCTGGACGGCGCGGCTCCGGCCATTCTGTCCGTGGAGCCGCCTGAGCGCACGCAGGTCATCCTGAGCACACGAGCAGCAGCATTGGCTGAGGTTGACATTGACCCGTTACTTCTCGACTTTGTCGATGTGGTGGTGGAGTAGCGCTTCTACTGGCGCGGGTTCGCGTCGAGGATGTCCCGACCGGCCTGCTCAGCGGCTGTGGCGGTAAATCCAAGTCCCCATGCTGTGCCCCCGTCGAATCGAACTCGAGCGGCGTACACAGGCATAGCCAGACCGCGCAATCGCTCGACCACCCCGCCTTGCATTCGGCGTTCGGCCGGTAACACACGCTGTGTGATGGACGATAGCAGCGGTGGAAGCGCGTACTCCCCACCGCGCACCACCACAATGGCCCTGCCTTGTCCGGGGAGGGTCCATCCCACCACACCGTCGGCATCCGCCAAGACAGAGTGCCGGGTGTAGCCGGAAGGTGCGCGGACGGTTGGGGTTGACGTTGCTGTGAAACCGCCGGCCTCTGACATGGTGTTGGCGGACTGATTCCACTCGCGGACCGCGGACGCCACCGCGTTGTCCTCCAGCATGGTCGCTGCTCTGTCCAGTCCGGGAGTCCCGAGAACAATGCCTCTCGTCAGGGTGACGGTTGCGGAGACGTCTGTGGTGTCGGGACCCAGCTGTGTCTCGGTCATTCGGCTCGTCGTAGCGGCGAGGGTCAAGCTGGCGCCGCGCGGGTCGTTGTGAACGGTGCTAAGCCACAGGCCGTCTAGAGCCGCTTTGTCAACATCGCCGCGTGCCAAGCGTGCCAAGGCGCGGTCGGCAAGCAAGTCTGGATTGAGACGGACGGCAGTGTCGCGCCACTCCAAGATGGCCGCCCGTTCGACGACGGTGGTGTCGGACAAGGTGTCGGCGAGCACCAGGGGGGCCCGTGGTGGCGCTCCCACTCTGTACGCTGCAACACCGGCGAGCGGTAGGTCACCGGCCAACCATGCAAGGGTCGCCAGCTGCTCGCTCGCTGGTCCAGTGTTTGGAGAGAGGTCGGATGCGCGCCTTGCGGCGTGCAGCGCGGTACCCAAGTCGGCCACTGCGAGCGCTTCGCGGCTGACCTGCAGCCAAAGGCGAGTGTCATCGCCGATGAGTCGTGCAGCCTTTAGACGATACGCAAGCGCCTGTTCGGTGTGGCCAACGTCCAAGGTGACGTCTGCTGCGGCTAGAAGTACCACTGGGTCTGCAGGAGCCTTGTCGACCGCTTCTTCCACTGTCAAGATGGTCTCGTGAACGTTGACGCCCATCGCGGCACCCGCACGAGCGAACAGAATGGGAAGGTCCGGTGCTGTGGAGCTGCGCATTGCCTGAATGAGCAAAGCCTCGGCCGTCTCCGGATCAGACTCTTTCAGCGCCGCTTGAGCTTGCAAGCGCAGAATACGGGCATCTCCGTCCTCTGGCGTAGTGGGCGAAGCCGCGGCAGACTCAATGGCCCATTCCATGAGTAGTTCGGGGGGGAACCATGCCTGATTACCCGTCGGATCTGTGATGGGGTCGGGCTGCGCCGGGGGTTGGGTGTGCACTACAGCGAGGACGACTTCGAGCCGGTCCGCGGGATTGGGGGTGCGCAGTAGCTTGGAAAATCGGAGCCACGATGCGCGCTGACCGCAGCATGAAGCGAGCGCCTGTGCGACGGTGATCCGTTGGTCATCGGTCTCGCTGAGATCCCACAACACGTCTAAGGCTCGATGGTCAGAGGAGTCCGACCGTTCCGCCACCCGCCACACCAGCGTGTCTCGATCGACACCGACTTGATTCTTTAAAACGAGCTTGCGAGCTCGCCCGATGTCGCCCGCCCGAACAGTGGCGATGACCGACAAGGCTTGTTGATCTGCGGTGTCGTCGAGCCAAGGGGTCTTGGCCATCGACTTGGCGAGCTTGCGGGTAATGGGCGGCAGAAGCAGCAGCTGGAGTGGCGCCTCTGCTGCGCGTCGAAAGAATCGCTCGGTCTCGTCGGTCTGCAGGCCAAAATTGCGCGAGACTTCGGTATGGAGGCGTATTGCCGGGCCGTCGTCCACAACCGAACGTGCGATGGTGCCTAGTGCATCGTTGACCGAACGCTGAGCTGGCATTCCTAGGGCACGCAGGTTGGAGGGCAGCACGATGCCAATGTCCTCGGTGATTCGTGTGTCGTCGCCTAGCCACTCCGACAGTGCGGGGGCGAGAGCGGCTACGATGCTGCCTTCCATTCCGGGTCCGGCAGGGTGAAAGGCAGAAGGCTCCACCATCTGAAGCTCGATGCGCAGGGGTTGTTCGCTGCGGGTGAGGTTTGAGAATCGAACGGTGGAGCGGGTCTCGCCCGAAGAGCGCGCAACGGTGAGCAGGTCTTGGAAGGTCTGTTTGCGCTGTTCTTCACTCAGCGGAGCAAGCTCGGACCGCAGACGCTCTTGTATGGCACCACTAGCGGTCACGGACACGTCCCATGCCAAGGAGCCTGTGCTCGACAGGATGGCGCTGCCTATGATTGTGACGTCTGAGGTCGTAGAAGGCGCACCCAGGATTTGTTCGGGGGAGCGACCACTGACCCAGCCAATCCCGCCGGTGAACGCTGCCGGAATACCTTGCGATACCGAGAAGTCGCTGGCTGGGTCTAGCCAAAGCGTTCGTTGGTCGGTCATAACAGCGATTGCTGGCAGGGGATAGGCGGATGGAACGGGAGGAATTGGCGAGATTCCTGTCCCTGACTGTGGACGAACCCACGCCAGCCGCGCGTCGTAGTCTGACTCTCGCAGGACAGAGAGAAGCACCAAGGCGCGTTCCGTAGCGGTACCAGTGCGCGCGGTGAGTGCCTCTCCAGCTGTCCGTGCGTCGTCCAAGGTCCCGATATTACCTGGCTGTACCGAGACCCTTGAACGAACTTCGTCCATCAGCCCGCCGATTCCGAGTCCGGTATTTCGAGAGGCGCTGACCAGCTCGCGGCCTAGCTCGGCACGCGATGCCAACTTCTCACTGACCTGCGATTCGAGTCGTTCACCAAGGGATGCCCACGAGGTCTCGGTCGACCACAGGGCAGTACCGGATTCTGCATAGCGCCACTGTGTTGTTACAGTCTTGGCGTTGGGCGAGCTGGAGATCGATAGCAAAGCGTCGTCATCTGCCCACACCAAGGGGGCGCTTCGGCCAGAAGACTGGACGGTGAGGGTGGCCGACTCGGTCAGCGCATCCGGTGCAAGGGCAAAGACGCCGCTGTCCCAGCGCGACACGCGACGCCGAGAGGTGAGGGTGTAGGTCGATCCCTCGATAGCGTTATCGGGGATCAGCAGAACCGACTGGAGGACGCGTGCTTCTCCATCTTCCGCACCATGCAGGCCCGGAGGAGCAAGCACGCCGGCAGCGCAAGCAGCAGGGTCATCTATGCGAACGGTCCACGTTTGCTGTGCAGTTCCAAGCCCACTGCGGTCCAATCGGACGTCGAGCGTGTGTTCGGTCACTGTGACGGGGGCTGCGGCAGCCACGATGGGCAGCCAGCCAAGGGTGGCAAAAAGGATGTGTCGCATGGCTTCACTCTAGCCTGTTGGGGGTCCAGCTTGTAGCTTGACGTGTCAACTGTGTTGTCTGTTGTACTACATGAGGGATAGGGTGCTGACCAAGTGATGGAGTCGTTTATGCGCGCGCTGGTTCTTTTTTCGCTCCTAGGAGCTGCTCCCGCCTTTGCGTGGCCGGAGAGCAATGAGTGGACTGAGTTGGCTACTGTCGATGCGGAAGACATCGGCGACCTCATGATATCGGACTTCAGCGGGCTGGACCTGACCGATGGAGCGGCGACAGCACTTCGCGTAGCGGCGGATGAAACCTACTTATACCTCGGCATTCGAGTGGCCGAAGACCCGCTGGACGGGACCACCGAGTTGCCGGGCGGTGGAACCTGGGCATTCCTTGTGGATGCGGATGCCCCTCCGGGGGCTGGCGATGCGGCCTACGATTTTGAGGTGAGTGTCACCGGCCCAGGAACCATTTCGGTGCGCGACAACGTTCTCAATAACCCCGGTCTACGACCCGCCGGCGCTCTGCCTGTTTTGCCGCCCGTTGGTGGAACCTGGGGAAGTCTCGCCAGTGGGGACATTCGCGTCATCGGAGAAGCGGACGGTACCTTCGTCATCGATGTTCGGCTTGTGCGAACATCCGTCAACAACACGCTCGGCTACGACGATGATTCTCCGCTGTCCATCGCGGGTGTCACTGGAGATGGGCGAGTTTCTCCTCGATTCGACGTTGCTGGGTGTTCGACAGGCTGTACCGAGCTGTTGCCGATTCAGGCCGAACCCTTCTTCATCGACCTAGACGGCGACGGATTGACCGACCTCGAAGAGGCGGCGCTGGGCACCCAACCGGATGATGCTGATTCGGATGATGACGGTCTACTCGACGGCGAAGAAGCCGCAGACCTCGATGCCGACGGAGCTCCCGCTGCTCTGAACTGTGACAGTGATGATGACGGTGTGTTGGATGGCACTGAGTCTGGACTCACCGAAAGCCACCCAGACACCAACCTAGATGCAGGCTGCTTCGTGGCAGATATGGATGGTGAGACCACGGACCCACGAGACCGAGACACCGATGGCGGCGGGTTTGGCGATGGTCGCGAAGACCGCAACGGCAATGGAGCGGTAGATTTCGACTGTTGGGAGACCGACCCAAACGATGCCGCTGATGACGTCGACACCGATGAAGACGGCGTGCCGGATGTTCTAGAACTCCGCGCTGCAGACGGTCTCATCGATGACGTGGATAGCGATGGTGACGGTGTTGCGGATGCTGTCGAAGGACTGCAGGACCCGGATGGGGACTGCATTCCCGCGTTCGTCGATGATGACAGCGATGGCGACGGCTACTTGGACAGCGAAGAGGGCGGCGGCGACGCAGACAACGATGGTCTACCGAATAACTTAGACACGGATGCTGACGGTAACGGTACCCTAGATGCAGATGAGGAAGTCGGCGACCAAGACTGCGACGGCATTCCAAACTGGCTCGACGTCAATGACGTCGACAACCTGTGCGACGACCCTGATGTCGATACAGATACCGACACTGGTGGCGTGGTCATTGATCCGACCCGCACCGGGTACTTTGCTGGTGGCGGTTGTTCGATGACCGGTGCTTCTGGGGCTGGTAGCTTTAGTTTGTTGTTTGTGCTTGCCGGTCTACTGCGTCGTCGTCGCACTGTTGCTGCGGTCTTGGCGCTCACCGCAACGACCGCAACGACCGCATCCGCCCAGCAGGTTGATGCGCAACGCTTTCGTCCGTCCGTCGATGAAGGCATGCTCTTGGGTGTGGAAGATGGCGTTGTGGGCGATAGCAAGACCGGTTGGGCCGGACTGTTGTTCAACTTCGTCGATGACCCATTGGTCTACCGCTATGACGATGCCCAAGGCGGGGAAGAGCGCCTAGTTGGCTCGGTTCTGACCGCAAACCTGCTGGGTGGTGTAAACATCGGACCGGCTCGCTTAGGCGTTGACCTACCTATCCATCCCTACGCTAGCGGTGGTGAGGTCAGCGGGCCTGTGCAGATCGGAGACCTTCGCTTGTCTTCTGAGTTTCGCTTGGCGGAGCAAGGCGCGCTGCCCGTAAACGTTGGCGCGTTGTTCGACCTGACTCTACCGACAGGCAGCGGGCGCAACTTTCTTGGCGCATCGCGCACGCGTCTCACCCTGGGCGGCGCGGTCAGCCGTACCTTCGGACCGGTCAAGCTCGCGAGTCATATCGGTTTCCGGACCGGTACAGCGACGAGTGTCGGAGCGCTGAAGGTAGCGCCCACATTGGTCTGGGCCACGGGCGTTGGCGTTCGTGACGGCCGGGTTGGCGTGTCGTTAGAAGCGGACGGTGAGTACTGGTTGTCGAATGCCGAGCAAGTGGGACGTCGGCCGGCGGAGTGGCGTGCTGTCGCGAGTGTGTACCCATTGCCGCGCCTGGAGATGCGCGTGGGTGGTGGAAGCGCGTTGTCGCAAGGACTAGGCGCTCCAGACTTTCGATTGTTCCTCGGTGGGCGCTACCGCTTTGGTGCCATGGCGGAACAGGCGGCGGTTGTGCAACAGGTGACACCGCAAGCTCCGGCTGCAACTACGGGACTGCTCGAAGTGCGTGTGTTGGCGCCCAATGGTGAGCCGGTCAGCAATGCCAGTGTACGAGTGGGACCCGAACGGGCACGGACCAACGCTCTGGGAATTGGGTTGGTCGAACTTGAACCTGGGCAGTTTGACGTTCTTGTCGAAGCCGATGGCTACAACTGGACGCTCGAAGATGTGGATGTGGACGCTGGTCAGCGGGTAGTCTTAGTCGCTTCATTGCGACCGCAAGCGGTTGAAATTGACCTAGTTTCACGACGTATCTACACCACTCAAACTATCTTCTTCGAGCTCGACAGCGACGTACTCACCAGCCAATCCAGTACGGTTCTGGCAGTGTTGGCGGATGCGTTGAAAGAGCATGCGGAAGTGGGGCGTATTCGGATTGAAGGACACACGGACTCTCAGGGAAATGCCGAATACAATCTAGCGCTGTCCGACCGTCGAGCCGCCGCCGTCATGCGCTACCTCAAAGCGGTTGGCATTTCCGAAGAGCGACTAGAGTCCATTGGTTACGGCGAAGGACGTCTACTACAGCAGGGAGATATTCCCGATGTTCATGCGGTCAATCGGCGGGTTGAGTTTCATATTGTGGAGGTGGCAGAATGAGTGCTCCGGACCTGCGTCCAGCAACGACGGTCTTACTGCTTCGTGAGGGCCAGCGAGGCGTTGAAGTCTTCTTGGTCAAGCGCCATGGGAAGAGTCGCTTCATGCCGGGCGCCTGGGTCTTTCCCGGCGGCCGTGTCGACGACGATGACCACACCATGCCGCAGAACATGGTCAGCGGGGGCGAGATGACCGCGTCGCGTCTGGGCCTGTCCGACGATGAAGCCACAGGGTTCTTAGTGGCAGGCGTGCGCGAGACCTTTGAAGAAGCTGGGATTTGGCTTGGAAAAGGGGAGCTTCCGGAAGCCCTTCGTCACCCGCTCAACAGTGGGGAAGTGCGATTTTGTGACCTGCTTGCCGCGCATCAGGCGTCGATTGATCTGGACGTGCTCAAGCCATGGGGGTGGTGGGTGACTCCGGTCTCTGAGCCTCGACGGTACGACACCCGGTTTGTTGTGGCCACTACGGACAGCGACGGGTCGCATGATGATGGAGAGACCATCGATAGCGGCTGGTTCCACCCGACAGACGCGCTCGCGGCGGTAGACTCCGGGGAGGTACGAATGGCGCCGCCAACGTGGTGGATAGTGCGTGAATTGGAGCGTCTGGCGCATGTGGATGCTGTACTTGCGCACACCGACGACCGTGCCATTGAGCGTATCTTGCCTGTCTTAGAGCTTGCCGATGGGACCGTGCGTTTGACCCTTCCAGGGCATGCCAACCACCCGGATGCAGCCATTGCCGGACTGCCGACCGAGATTGTATTTGATCAGGGTAAATGGTGGGCGCCGAAGACGGACTGACAACTGTCAGCGACAGCTGTCAGTTGCCGCCGCTTGCCGGACGGTCGAAAGCCGGATTTGAGTTGGCACCCGATTTGCTTTGACCCCTCGCAGGAGGTGGTCGATGATCGAGCGGATTCAGATTGCGGTGGACACGGGCTGGAGAGAGTTGGCTACGAGTCGAGAGCGGTACGCGCTGTTGGTGCGGTTGTCGGGTGCCTGCGCCAAACAGGGGGTGGGCCTGCTTGGGTTTGGTCTGGCCGACCGCCAAGTGCGCTTTGCCGTCGAGGGGCCGGCGACTGCTATCGCTCACGCCATGCGGGGAGTGCGAGTCGGGACGGTGGCGAGTCTGCGTGGGCAAGAAGTCGTCTTGTGCCTTGGCCAGACCAAGCGGTCGCGCTCGTCGAGCGTGGAGGACGCCTTGGTGTGGGCACACCAGGTCTCACGCGTCGATGGCGCTCTCGGACCCTTGGCGAGTCCGTGGACCAGCCATCGCGATGTCATGGGCTTCCGTACCGCAAGCTTCTTTGATGCGGAGGCTGTGCGGTCCCGCATTGACGTGCATCGGGTTCATCTGCGAAGCGGTGGTCGTGCCCTGCCAGCGTCCATCTTGGAGCCGCAAGAGGGGGCGCCAGTGGGGTTCTTGATGCGCCTGTCTGCATCCGTGTTGGGACTACTTCCGTCCGATCGGCGCAGTTTTGCCTTGTTCACCCAGCTTGCACGCGCATGTGGCTGGAGCATCCGCGACGTCGCTGATGCGCTGATGCTGTCGGCGCGGCGGGTGCGGCAGCTTGCCAATGGACCTCGGGCTCCTGTCGACGTGGCACTCATCTCCCTCCACGACCCGCGTTTGTGCGTCATTCCTTAGATCGTGTCAGTCAGAGGTCGACGTCGACGGTGGCGAATACTGCGCGCCCTTCGGCTTGGATTCCTCGTGGGAAGCGTGGGTCTCCGGGGGCGCCGCGGTCTACCTCGTCACGGTATACTGGGGTCTGGTACTGCGTATTGGATGCATTGCGTATCGAGAAGCCAACGCCGAAACGTTCACCTGGACCCAAGTCACTAGCCCGCCCAGAAACGTGGACGAGGGCATACGCAGGGCCGTCTTCCAAGCCGACGGTCGGTGCCCAATCGCTCCGGGGTCGCGCGCTGTACACTTCGGCCAGCACCGTGCTGGACAGCCGTTCACCCAGACGCCCGGTGAGGGAAGCTTTCACCATATGGGGTGGCACTTCGAACTGCTGACGTCCGGCGTAGGGACCCTGGGAGCCGTATTGGGACAATGTGAGCGCGTAGGCGACGCGAGCCGTGAACGCGGCGTAGGTCAGCGTAGCTTCAGCCTCGGCAGCGACGACCGACAAGTTCCCAGCCAGGTTTTGGTACTCGTTAGGTGGGCTAATCTTGTCGATTTCGTTGGTAACCAGCGACCAGCTACCCAAGGCACGCAGCTCTAAGCCGTCCATTGGCTTTGCGGTGATCTCAGCTTCGACGGTATCAATACTCTCTGGCCGCAAGTCTAGACGGCCCGCTGCAAAGACGAACTGGTCGTCTTCATCGCGCTCGGTCGTCTTGACCAAGAGCTCTCGTACGTTGGGCGCGCGGAAGGCCCGTCCGTACAGCACTTTGACGGTTACAGCATCGCTCGGAACCAATAGCACACCAGCTCGTGGTGTCGCGGTTGGCTGAAACACCCCAGCACCGGGGTCATCGCTGCTGTTTACCGGGAACCGTTGGTCGTAGCGGGCGCCGAGTACAAACTCCAACTCGGGTAGGGCGGTCCAGGTGTGTTGGGCGTAGGCATAGACGTTCAGGAGACCGCCGGAGGCTTCGAACCCAGTGCTGCGACCCACGATGTCGCCCGGCTGGAACTCCAGGTCAAGGACACCCGACTGGTCGTCAGGTCCGGGGATGATTCGAGTGAGCTCGGCTCCGGTTCCAGCCACTGTGACGTGGTCGAGAACCGGCCTGGCGTCCATGTCGACAGCGAACCCAAGACGTCTGGTATCCTTGTTCGTCTCTACCGTGACGAGCGATTGAGTGGTGTCGAAGGTGCCGTCTGCCCGCTCGACTGTGGTGAATCCGGCATCGAAGAAGTAGGAGCCGGGGTTGTCGTAGCGGTGCGACCACACTCGTGGGGTCACGGTGACACGGTTGGCGACGTCGATGTCGTAGCGCGCGTGAATCGTGGTGTAGTGGTAGAACAGCCCGTAGTTATCGATGTCTCGCTGAATGATATCTGTGGGCGTGGCTGCGGGGTTGGTTAAGAAAGAGTGCCGGTAGTCCGTGTGCTCAAGGCCCAATGTCAGACCTTCTAAGTCCAGCCGAGCTGCGATGAACGCGCCACGCTTGGGGTCTTGACCGAGCAAGTCGCGCTCGCCGCGTGGGGTGATGTCAATGCCGTCACCGTCTTGGGTCAGGATACGGGCTGTGGCGGACACACCGATGTCGAGACCTGCAGCTCGTGTGCGGGTGCCGGCCATGACCGATACATCGGAGCGATTGCGGCCTCCGAGTGTCCAGTGAGCGCGCACGCCGTCAACTTCTCCCGGGGCGTAGGTGACAATATTGACCACCCCTGCAAAGGCGCCGGTACCATATACGGCAGAGCCCGGACCCTTGATGACCTCAACTTGACGAATCTGGCTGACCGGGAGAAAATCACCGGTGAAGGCATGGGTGTACACGCCATCGTACCAAGCCACGCCGTCGACGAGTAGCAAGATTTTGTTGTTGTCTGGGCTGACAATGCCGCGGAAGGTCACCAGGTCTCGGCCTTCTGAGCTCTTGCTGGCATACAGTCCCGGCATGTCGCGCAGAATGTCGGTGACCGTGCGGTACCCCCGCTCCCGAATCATGTCAGCCGTCACTAAAGTAACGATATTAGGCGCTTTTTGAACGGTCTGTGCGTAGCGAGACGCAACGGTAACCAGTTGTTCGTCGAGGGCGAACAGCTCGCTCTCGTCGGCTTCTTCAAATGGGTCAACGGGTTCGGGTTCGTCGGCCCAAGCTAGCGATGCGAGCAACAGTGCAATCATTGCCTGCAGCGTACACGCTATTCGCCTTCAATCTCTACGAGTTGCACCAAGAATAGTAGGGTCGCTTGAGGCGGCACGTAGTTGCGCAGGCCATTGACGCCGTAGCCAAGCTCCGGTGGAATCTCAATCAGTCGAGTTCCGCCCACCTTCATCCCGGCAATCCCCATCTCCACACCTTCGAGCATTTCGTTCTTGCCCCACTCAAAGGTTGCCGGTGCGGCGCGTGTAAGAGAACTATCAAAGCGGTTGCCGTCCGCCTTAAGAAAGGCGCTGTAGTCGAGTGAGATGGTGTCACCCTGTGCAAGCAACTGACCGGTCCCTTCCACAAGGTCGATGGCTTGCACGTCTCCGACGGCTCGCATGGCTGTGGGGTCGAAGACAGGCGGGGATTGTGGGGCTTCTCGCGCAGAGCCGACGGCCACCAGCTCGAACTCGAAGCGGATGGTTGCGTTGCGCGGAATGCGTGGCAATCGGCCAGTCTGACCGAATGCCAGCTCGGGCGGGAAGACGGCAGCGCGCTTTCCACCAACCTGCATTCCTTCGACCGCTTCGTCCCATCCGGGAATGGGGGCATCTCCGCGACCCATGGTGAACAGGAGTGGGCGGGCGCGGCGCTTGCTGCTGTCGAACATTTCACTGGAGTCTTCAAGCCAACCAGTGTACTCGACCACCACGGGAGAACCCATCGCGGCGACATCGCCGGCGCCAACGACAAGGTCGGCGGTCCGGAGTCCGGTCTCACTCTCGGCCCATGCATCATCTGCGATAGCGGTCGGCGCTTCTTCAGGACGCCGCGCATCTGCCGGCGGTGGGGTCGTCGAAGACGTAGCGGGGGGCGTTGCGAGGACAGTTGTCTGCGGCGCAGTGGTCTGCTGTTCGTCACTGCTCAGCGTGAAGCCCACTCCAACTGCTACGAGTAATCCGATGAGGCCAGCGGCCAGCCAACCCAGTGTACTACGTTCCATGCCATCCTCCCGAAGGCCGGCGCTGTAACGCGCTGGGGAACGGAGCTACCCGAAGATGGACCTCAACAGTACGGTCACTCCGCCCAGACATGCCGTACCGAGGGCGAACAGCGCACCCGCACCGCCGAGTAGTAGACCGGCCAACACGCGTGGGTTGGTGAGGGCGCCCGAACGGTAGCGATGTGAGAGGCGGTAGTACTCTCGATACAGCGGGTTGCGCATCAGCCACCGCGCCTTCTGCTGGCGCATCATCTCTTGCCCCATCTTCCCAGCAAACCCGCTGGCACCGCCGCGCGCCTTTTGGCCGCGAGGTGCGGTAGCTTGCGTTGCAGTCTCTTCATACGACAGCGTAAACCGCGGCCCTGCCGGTGTCCCGACCACCAAGGTGTCTCCTGCACTTGCCTGAACAGCGGCAGCAACGGGGGACATCCCGCCGCCAGCGCGGACCAAAAACAGTCCGAAACCACGTTGGATAGGCTGTACCAGGTAGGAACCGGGACCCTGAACAGCAACGGTCACGTGGACCGGTGCAATGCCTGTGTTTGCTTGCAACACAATCTGGCACTGCCCATTGTCCGTACCGATCTGCACGATGCCCCCGCGAAAGGGGCCGAAACGTGTGCCTCCCATCTCGGGAGGAAGCTGAAGCCAAGTGTCGCCCATATGCCAAGCCTACAACAGGGGAGGGACCAACGCACGACGGCCGCGCACGGAATTTCCGTACGCGGCCGTCGAGTCGAACGGAGCGGATGCTCCGAACCAGAACTACTTCTTCTTTGAAGAGCCCTGGCGTGCCTTGAAGCGGGGGTTCGACTTGCAGATGACGTAGACGCGACCGCGACGACGAACGATCTGGCAGTCCTTGTGGCGCTTCTTGAGCGAGCGCAGAGAGTTGGCGACCTTCATGAGAGACCTCGTTCTGATAGGTATAGGCGGGCGCAGTTAGCGTGCCTCCCGGATGGAGTCAAGCGATGCACCCAGGTTCAGTCGTGACAGTCGGGTGGTGCGGTAGCCATGTTTTGCGAGGAACACCGCTAGCCCCGACTCCGGAGGTGTCTCGATCACCCACGCAATAGGCCATCGAGCGCGTGGCAGAGTTGAGATCGTGTGGCGGACGACGGCGTCATCGAGGCCTTCAAGGTCCGTTTTTACGGCGTCGAATCGATGAATACCTAGGCGGTCCATCAACGCCGGCAGCGTCTCGCTTGGACGGTTGTTGCCCGGTGTGACGCGTCGGCTGCCAAGGTTGCTGGGGTCGGGACATACAAGATCGACGGAGCCTCCATGGTCGGTGAGCGGAACGGGGGAGGTTGTTGCGGGGAGTCCCGCGCGGTTCAGGTGCGTGTGCAGTCGTTCGCGGGTGTCGGCGTCGGCCTCCACGCAGACAATGTGGCCACCTGGAAGTACCGCCGGACCAACGATGAGCGAGTAGAACCCGAGGTAGCTCCCAGCATCGAGGAAGCTTCCACCCGGACTCAAGGAGCGGTTGAGGAAGGCGCGCTCCGCTATGTCGACCAAGTGTGGAGCGAACAGGTACAGCCCGTCTACGTGCTGATGTGGGTCGAGCCGCATGAAATGACCCATCACGTTCACCGTCGCGGGAGGGCGCGGCAGACGTGTGTAAAAGCCCCGAATCACATGATTTGCTACGCCCAACATCTTGGGCCATCGTGGCAAGCGTAGGGAAACGGCCCGTAGTGCACGGAGCTCCAGCGGTATCGACCTCATTCGCTGGGCACGAATACCGCGTATTCCCAGGGATTGAGAGTGACTGTCAGCTGCGAGTCGGCGACATCCGCTGTGCGGTCAGAAGGGAGCGCATTGGTCAGCGTGCCGTCGGCAACAAGCGCATTGCCGTACAGCGCCATGGTCTGCGTGCGTGCAGAGTCTCCGATGTACAGCGCGACAATGGCTACGTCTCCAGCGTCTGTGCCGCGCGCGTACACGTACAGGTCGTCATCGACCCACAGTTCCACACGCTCGCCCTGTTGCAGCGCCGTGTTGGTGGTTCGGAGCTGCCCGAGCTGTTGGTAGCGTTCCAGTAGGAGGTCTTGGGCTCGCGAGCGGTCCCAGTCCATCAGGCGCCGGTTGTCGGGGTCTCCCGCACCGGCCAGACCGATTTCATCACCGTAGTAGAGCAACGGTGGGCCAGGCTGGGTCGCGACAAAGGCGAAGGACACAGACAGCTTGTTGATGATGTCCCACTGTGCTCCGGTCGGCTCGTTGTCGCCGCCTTCGGCCATGATGTCTGGGCAGCCGCCGAACAGTTGGTAGTTGGGGCAGCCACCAATTTCGGTGGCGTACCGGCCAACATCATGGTTGCCGAGAAACACGCTCATGTCGTGGATAGCCTCGCCGTATACGGACTCGGAGGCCGCTACTTCGGATGCTAGGGCACGGAACCCTTGCTCACGACCAATGCCATCGCGGATGGGATTGAGGAGTGGAAAGTCGAACTGTCCATCGAGTTCATAGGGGGCGATGTAGTCATTGATGAGCTGTTGTCCACCGGGACCCGTGAACGTCTCGCCTATCAGGTAGAAATCACCATGCTCTGCAGCGCCGTAGCGGTCCTGTAGGGTCAGGGCGAGGGAGCGCAGAATGACGTGGTCCATGTGTTTTGCAGCATCTACGCGTAGGCCGTCAATGTCGAAAGTCTCAATCCACCACAGGGTGTCGTCGATGGAGGCCGTGACAATATCGGGATCACGGTAGTTGAGGTCTGGCAGGTAGTCGGTGAACCAGCAGAACAGTGGGTTGGTGTCCCAGTTGCATTCGCCAGCGTCCGTGGTGCACGGGCAGGGTGCGGCGCCGAACCACTCGGGGTGCTGGCTGACGTATTCGTGTTCTTCGTGTACGTGGTTGAGCGGAACATCGAGCAGAATGCGGATTCCATGTTCATGAGCGGTATCGACGAAGTCCTTGAGGGCTTGTTCGCCGGAGATATCGTCGGTTCCCCAGTGTTCGTCGACCGCGCGTGCCTGAATCGGCCAGTAGCCGTGGTAGCCGGTGTAGTTGTAGCCACCGGACCCGCCAAAAGCGCTGTTGGGGTTGTCCGGGACGGGGGAGAGCCAGATGCTCGATACGCCGAGATCATCGAACCAGCCCTCATCCATGGCTTGTTTCGCGCCCACTAGGTCGCCACCTAGGTAGTTTGTACCGTCGAACTCGGTACCGGGGATCGCTGGGAAAGTGCCGCCTGCATCGCGGAAGCGGTCGTTGAATACAAAGTACAACAATCCGCGGTTGTAGACGTCGTCCACATCGTGCTCGCCAAGCCAGATAGGAGCGAAACCATTGCCAGACTCGGGCGCGCGTCCCTGTGTGTCGAGGGGGTCGACGCGGACGGTCCACTTCCCGCTTGGCAGTCCACTGGCGTCTACGCGGATGTGTCCGGTCGCTGCATCTGTGTCCACGGAGACGGTGGTACCGCTTGGAAGATCGTCGATAGCCAGACCCCCGATGGTGATCAGGACATCGGCAGTGTTCAGAGCGGAGGCATCGGCTGCACTCGTAAAGCGGAAGGTCGCGTGCAGGCCATCTGTGCCGTCACTCGCTGCTTCCAGCAACTCCAGCTCCGGCTGGTCGCAGTCGCCCACGCGAAGGGCGCGATTCTCAACATCGCCATCCCACGCTGTGTAGACGCTGGGCGGTGGGTCCTCCCACTCACCATCCACCACATACTTGAATGGGTAGACGCCAGGGCGCAGCTCGCCAAGGTCGATCGACCAGGCGCCATCGGTCGAGGTCAGGGACGCCGGCTGCCAGTCGTTGAACGAGCCTGCAATGGCCATGTTTGACGCGCCCGATCCGGCGCGCGTGACGGTGACCGCACAGTTTCTAACAAATTCGGGCCGCTCTGCCGGCTCGGCGGTGTCCAACTGTTCAGCGGGGCAACCTGACAGCAGGAGAAACGGGATGACAGGGGCGATCGATAAAAACAGTGACCGGTGGCGCACGGGAAACCTCTTGCTGGACGGCATTCTATCGTGGACATGCGTCAGTCGCGACGCGGAGTCGACACGGATGGTTAAGGCCCGGGCTGATTGGTCCGACCAGGACACTCATAGGACTTTTCCCCGAGTCCGCCGACACCGCATGCGCAATTTTGTGGATGTACACGTCGAAGCGCGCGTCGGGGTGCTAGGCTGGGATTCATGCGTTTGGCGGAGACGAACTTGATGATGCGAGCATTTGGATGCTTGGCGGCCACTTTGGCTGTCACAATGGCACCTTTGACAGCCTCGGCGCAGGATTACAACATCCTGTCGGACGCGGACGGAAACCCAGATTATATCTTGGAATCCCAAGGTCTTGGGACCCTCACGCACTATGGCGTCGCAGGGCCCTCGGTGACCTACGATGACGTCACTGACCAGTTCGTGATGGCGTTTGAAACACGGATCGATCAAACGTACTTGGACGCATTGCCCGTGGGCTCAATGTTCCAGGGCAAGTCCTATGACGACTGCAGACTGAACAACAATTCCCTCCAAGTGTTCGCTGTGGGCTTGGCAACGTCGCCGGACGGGATCAACTGGACGCACGAAGGCGAACTCTTTGTGCCAGAGCCCGACACCTTCTTTGGTTGTGTGGCGGCTCAGCCCCACCTCGCCAAGTACGATGGCGTGTGGCATCTCTGGTTCCGTTCAGCGCAGGCGCGCATCTACGACCGTGACCTCGAACCCGTCGATTCCGTGATTCCGCCCTGGTGTGACGAGCCAGACGGCGAAGGCAACTACCAGTGCAATCGGAAGTTCACCGGCATCGGTCATGCGTCGAGTACGGATTTGCTCACATGGACCTCGGATGCCTTCCCGGCCGTGCAAGAACGATCGAACCCGTCAGCCATCGGCTTCCCGTCCGTGACGTCGGTCATCGCTCCGAACGGCGGCATTCAGGTGTTCTACCTGTCCTACATTAGCGCTCCCTTCATTGAGGTCTTGACGTCTCCGGTAACCGTGCTTGGTCCCTGGACCGATACGGGCTTCTCCGTTGCTCCTGGCCGACTGAGTACCTTAGTCGAGGACCAGCCGATTGAATGGTTGGAGGAGAGCTTCCTTCACGCAGCCATCACCTGCAACTCCGAGTTTGATCGGCCTGTCTTCGATTTCCATATTGGGGCCCGCAGCTGTGACGGACCGGACCAAGAGTGCGCCACTTCCGCTACCACAACGCACTTCGGTCTTGGGTCTTCAACTTGGCAGCTGTTTGACCAGACTCGGCGTCGCATCGTCTTCCTGCCGGACCCTGTCTTGGACTGGAGCAATGCGATTGGTAACAACGCCGATCGCTGGCTCCAGTTTGATGCGGCCCGCTACGACCAAGATGACTTTTTGGTGTACTTCTCGTCGAAGGAAGCCTCGGGCTCACCCCGTCTGGATCGCATTGGTGTGGCCTTTACAACGGAGTTTCCCGGTTGGGATCCTGGCCTGATCGGCGGCGAAGAATGTGATCTCGAAGAAGACACCGACGTCGACACGGACACGGACACGGACACCGATACCGATACCGATACCGATACCGATACCGATACCGATACCGATACCGATACGGACACCGACACCGACACGGACCCTGATACAGACCCGGACACGGACCCTGATACAGACCCGGACACGGACCCTGATACAGACCCGGACACGGACCCTGATACAGACCCGGAC
>JBLHSN010000013.1:0-38757 GCA_047626195.1 Myxococcota bacterium | reverse complement strand
GAGTCTGCGCGGTGCGCCGTTCACTCGGGAGTGGGTCTTTGGCACGCGGACGGACTCGCAGACTCCACAGTAGGCTTCACTTCAGCGCGTTCAGCTCACTCTCGTCCTTCCCCAACATCTGGAGCTGGTCGCAAATCCATGCACGGATGGGCGCAATACCAAGGGGCAACTCGCTTAGAGCAGGAAGCGGGTCAAAGGCTGCGGCTAGGAAGGCGTCTTCGGGGGCACCGAGCTTGCTGCGCGCATCTGCGAGATAGCGGGCACGGTCGCTTTCCCTCAGGGTGTCGATTTTGTTGATGACGGCAAGCACCGGGCGTCCACGGCAGACAACGTCGTCGTAGTCCGCTTTCTCTCGTGTTTGTACACCACCTTGGGCGTTGACCACGTAGAGGTAGACATCGACCAAATCCAGCACCTGACGCGCTTCTTCGGTGACCGCTTCGATGACGTCTCCGAGGCCGGGTGTGTTGACGATGTACAAGGCCGAGGCGCCGGGTAGCTTGGTGATGGCCACGGTTGACGTGGACCCAGCCACGGGGTCGATGTTGCCGCTGTCAATACCGAAAAGTGCTCGGATAGCGGCATCTTTGCCGCATGAGGGGCTTCCGACAACGCCGATGGTGATGCGATGTCGTGCAAGCTGTCGGAGTCGGGCGACTTCAAGGACGGCTGGCATTAGCTGGTCATCGCGTGGGCGACCGACGTACAGCAAAGCTCCGATGGGTCCCAAAAACGGCAGGAAGGGCAGGGCAAAGACAGGGTTGATATCGCCAAAGAGCGCCATCAATTGGGCGGTGGGAGCGTGGTGGATATCTGCAGCGGGCTCCCCGTCATCCGAGGTTGGACGAGGTAAGCCAAGCTCGTCCCAGGCGCGGTCTTGCTGCTGGGCGGTCAGGGTAGACCAGGTGGTTATGACCCAGTGCTCCATGAGCGCTCTCTCCATTGCCTCGACGTCATTATTACTTGGAGTGCCGACTTTGCGACAGAGCCGGGAGATAATATCCGCCCAAGGCGGGCCTTCCCCGCCGCGGGTAAAGACGTTGATGATGCCGTGCCCGCCCATCTGACGCAGACGCTGGTCAATTCGGCGAGCGAGCTTGGACAGGCCTAGGTCTTGCTCACGAATCTTCAGGTGCCCCGCAAGCGCTTCCAACTCCACACGGTGACAGCGGCGAAGCAGCTCGTACAGGCTGCCGCTCATGGCACGGACACTTGGCCGTCTTGGCGCACACGGTACGCCTGTGCAGCCGCTTCAAACACGGTTCGAAATTGCGCGGGGGTCATGTCACCACGCTGCATGTAGGCAACAGCGGCTTTGCCGACGCCCCAGGTGGCAGCGCTAGAGATGGTTGCGCCAAGCGTGCTGGTGGCAATGTGTACGATTTGTCCGCCGGGTACCCAGCCCGCCGTCTTGAGCGCGTTGACGGCCCAGCGGACGAAGCCTTTGCTACCGCCCGCCAGGGCCTCGCCAACGAGGAAGAGCATGACGTCTCGGTCGAGGTCGCGGCCAAACACGGCGGCAATATCGGCAATGAGCTTGACCTGGATAATAGTGACGGCGGTGGCGTCTGCACCCGGAACAGGAATGGCTCCGGCAACCGCTGCGCGCTTGGCAGCTTGGTAGATCAAGGGCTCGCAGGCGCTGGCTTTGTTGCGCATGTACTTGGCGAACAGCAGCTCTTTGCCGTCTTTTGCGAGGGTCTCGGAAATCCAAGAGATGACCTCGTCGACACCAATAGGCTGTGGAGACAGTACCGGCATGGGGTCGAATGCAGTAACAATGGCGTCTTTTTCGTCCACACCGAGCTGGATCAGGGTGGCGGCGATGAAGGCTTTGCGGTCGCTCTCACGGATGAGGTCGATTTTATTGATGCACACCAGCACCGGTCGCCCGAGGGCACGGACTCGGTCTAGGTCGCCGCGCTCGTCAATTGTGGCGCCACCGTCTGCATTGAGAACGTAGATGGCGACGTCTAGAGAGTCGAGCGCTTTGCTGGCTTCGGCGTCGACTTCTTCCCGTAGGTCACCAAACCCGGGGGCGTTGACCACGAGGAACTTCTGTTGATGGTCTATGGCGGCAACCCGCAGGCGGTCCGTGGAACCCGGGATGGGGTCGATTTCGCCGAAATCTACGCCAAAGAGGGCTCGAATAGCGGCATCTTTGCCTGAGCTGGCCGAGCCTAAGAAGGCAACAACGAGGCTCTTACTGAGGGCCGATTCCGTCTCTACTGCGGCCGACTCCCAGCGCGCGCTGACTGCGGGGATGTTGGTGCTCATGCGTCGCTCACGGTTCGATAGTTTGGAGGCCAGGCCAAGTGAAGGTGGTCCACGTATCTTCGCCAACGGCCCCACGAGCAAGGCTGCGCATGCGCATGTTGTAGGGTAGACCGGTTGCTATATCGACTTTTTGAAGACCGTTGATCTGGCGGTGCTCCGGGCCTTCGGAGCCGGCGATGGGGTCGTTCTGACGGTGGACGAAACGCAGAGTCGCTATGCCGTCTCTCACCGACGTCAGTGTGTAGCTTCGGTACCATTGAACGCCGTCTTCGGCGGGAGCACCAACAGGTCGGCCCCAGACATGGCCGACTTCAATGCGGTCTGTGGGCGCCCACAAGATGGTATCCATCAGCACATCAGCATCGCTGCCAAGCGTTGTATTGCGCTCGATGACCATGCTGCGGTCCACCGCGATGGTCGTAATGCGAGGGGTGTCTTCGTGAGCGAAGGCCGCTTGGAGGGTGTCTGGGATTTCGCCGGCGGTGGTGAGCAAGTGGGTCTGTCCCAACGCCTGACGCGTCATCTCGAGCCCGCGGTGTGTGGCGGTGATTGCGATGGCGTCATCTCCGAATGCGCCCGGGGCAATGGACAGGTCGAGTGACCCGGTCATCGTCGTCGACATCTCATGGCCATCCATGGCAATGAGTGCCTGGCTCAGCAGGGTAAAGGTGGCCGTGCCGGTCGCGCCACCCGCGCGTTCGGGGGTCAGATCGAAGGTAGGCGTGCACGCGGTCAGTACGAGCAGAAGTGGCAAAACGCGTCTCACGGATGTGGCTCCAGAACGAGTGGGGGGCACGGTCAATCTAGCAGCGCGTAGTACGCCAAAACGTCGAGCGCACGTGGCCAGCCTTCGGTGAGGACGCCAACGGCGTAGGCTCTGTCGGTGACGGGCGTATGGTCGAGGTCTAGGAGCTCAAAGACGTGGGTAGTAGCAGCATCTGCCAGACGTTCGATGATGTCTGCCGTGGACCGCGTGCCGTCGAGGAGGGGAAGCACGGTCACCATGTAGGGGTCGAGCTGAACGCCTTGATGGCGACGGTTGGTCACCCAGGTCTCGCCGCGGGACACTTCGTCTCGGGCAATGGCGTAGGCGACTGGTGAGGCGCTCGGTGGGGCCGCTTCCATAGGAGAGGCCGACAGATGCACACTCCCCTGAAGAAGTGCTGAGAATACGTGGTTCGCTACGTCATCGTGTCGTTCAGTCGCGGTGCCCGATGTCTGGGCTACGACTCGCTCGAGCAGCTCGGTGAACGGCAGACCACTGGGTAGGCTGTGCTGTAGGACGTCCCATGTGGCTGCCGCGACGGGGTCTTGCTCGGTAGCTTCAGGGGCGACACTCGGTACCGTGGGGTCGGACGGTTGTGTGGCGAGCGCGCCGCCAACGTACAAGTCGTCGATACGGTCGAGTGCGATGTCCCGGTCGATGGTGACATCATCGTGAACGAGCAACGTTCGCCGGAAGGTCCGGTGGCGCACAAAGTCGAGGTACTGCTCTAGGCGAAGCTGGTCGCTGCCGAGGGCTTCGACCTGGGCGCGGATGTCTTCTGGAAGGTCACCGGCCACCATGTCGCGCAGCTCAGCCTCTCCGAGGAACTGAAGTCCGGCGACTCCGGCGCGTCGGACGAACTCGTGAAACCACAAGGCTTCGTTGTTTTCACCCAGGTGCTCGTGAATGACGTACCAGTCAGGCATCGCGGAGAAGTGGCGATGTTCATGGTCCAGAACCGCTCGCAGGGGATGGTCTTGCGGTGTGGCTTGCTGAACCAGTTGAACCAACGCTCGTGTCTGACCGAGTCGGTCGCTTAGGGCCGGGTGTTCACCCGCATGGAACAAGGCCATCTCGCGAAGGGCGGTACGGTTGGCCCAGCCAGGCATGGTGTTGTAGCTGATGTAGGCAATACCGTGAGGGGTCAGCCGCTTCTTGCAGGCGTCTAGCAGAGCCCGCTGAACCTGGGCAGGAACCCACGAATAGACGCCATGCGCCACAATATAGTCGAACTGACCAAGGTCTGGGAGGTCCAATAGGTCGGCAGTGTGTAGCGAGATATTGGTCAGTCCAAGCGTTTGAATACGGGCTTGACCGACCTCAATCCCTTTTGCATTGCGGTCCACTCCGACGAATTCCGCTCCGGGATTACCGTGTGCCATCGGCACCAGATTTCCGCCGGCCGCACAGCCAAGCTCCAGCACACGGGCGCGAGATGGCGGCGTTGGCTGCAGACCAAAGAGCGTGCCCATGACCGCAAGAGAGGCTGGGTGGGTAGCCGCGAAAGCGCGGCTCATGTAGGGGACTTCGTCGTAGGCGTCGTTCACGGCGGGGGTGTATCGCGGTGTCATTGTGATGGAAAAGGCGCTTGGAACACTCGGTGTACTGGCGTGTTGTTGCGTCCCCGCCCAAAGCGTGTTCGAACGCGATAGAATGGGGCAATAGGAGTTGCCATGTCCCGTTGGTTATTGCTGGGTTTGTTGATGTCTTCGTCTGCGAGCGGCGGTGAAGTGCTCACCAACTACGACACCCTGTGCTCGAACACAGGCGCCTTGGGCCCAGGCCCAGGGGAAGAGGCGCACATTGCCGCCACACGGTTGGCGACTTTGGACGTACCGTTTGAGGTGACCTCGGTTCGCGCGCGCTTGCACCATGGGTCGGTCGGGGGTGTCATGTGTGATGCGTCCATGCCAAGGCAGCTGATGATGTGGAAGAGCACGTCGGACACGCCGGATGCTCAGCCGCTCAATGCGGTCACGGTGAGCTTTGATGTGGAAGAGACATTGGGCGAAGAACGCCTGATTGAGAGCGTCCTCGATACGCCTATTACGCTGTCAGCAGGCGAATACTTGTGGGCAGCCATCGACTTTGGTGGTGCCGAGAACAACGTCGGCTGCATCAAGACCTGTCGGTCGAACGCGGAAGAAGGCGTGAACTTCTGGAGCAACGCTGACCAGGCTCCCTACAATTGGGCGGACCTGGGCACGATTGGTGCGAACGGCAGCCTGTGGGTGGAAGTCGTTGGCAATCCACCAGAGGGCGTATTGCCCGAGCCCATGCCAGAGCCGGAAGTAGAAGCCGATACCGAAGCGGAAGAAGAGCCCACCCGCCGCCGCGGTCGCCGTCGCTAAGAAGAGGAGCGTGAGCGCTCACAGGTCCGCACCGTGAACGCTCATCACTCGGCGAAACTCTACTTGGCCGCAGCAGCCTCACCGGCTTCTGCGATGAGCGTGCCCTCGATGGACGCGGCAATCGCTAGGCACAGCTTCGGATCGTCATTCAGGCGGGCTCGCGCCTTCTCACGGCCCTGACCCAAGCTCTCGTCGCCGAACTGGAACCATGCACCGCTCTTAGTGACGATGCCCTCGGCTTCAGCCCGCTTGAGCAGGTCCGCGACGCGGCAGAAGCCACGGCCAAAGAGAATCTCGGTCTCGACCACTTTGAACGGCGGAGCTAGCTTGTTCTTGACCACCTTAATCTTGGTCTTGGCGCCAACGACGTCTTTGCCGTCGAGAACCGAGCCGATGCGGCGCACCTCGATTCGAACGGACGAGTAGAACTTCAGCGCGTTTCCACCGGTAGTGACTTCGCCGTTTCCGAACGTCACGCCAATCTTGTGACGGATCTGGTTGACGAAGACGACCATACAGCCGCTGCGATGTACGGTAGCGGTGATCTTGCGCAGTGCCTGCGACATGAGTCGCGCGTGTAGTCCAACGTGGTGATCACCCATTTGACCTTCGATCTCGGCTCGTGGAACCAAGGCAGCAACGGAGTCGATAACGAGGAGGTCGATGGCGCCGCTGCGGACCAGGGTCTCGGTGATCTCCAGAGCTTGCTCACCGTCATCGGGCTGGCTGACGAGCAGGCTGTCGACGTCCACGCCGAGCTGCTTGGCATACTCGACGTCCAAGGCGTGTTCGGCATCGATGAACGCGGCGGTACCGCCACGGGCCTGACACTCAGCAATGAGGTGAAGGGTGAGCGTAGTCTTACCGGAAGCTTCGGGACCGTAGATCTCGGTGACCCGACCCCGTGGCAGACCGCCAATTCCGAGAGCCACATCCAGTGGACGACAGCCGGTTGGAATGGTGTCAACGGTGGCACTGGGACGTTCGCCGAGGCGCATGACAGAGCCATCGCCGTAGGTTGCGTGAAGGGACTTGAGAGCGGCATTGAGCGCTTTGGCGCGCTGTACATCGGGGCTTGTGGTCATTATTGACTCCTGCGAATGGACCCTGTTCGGGTCCGGGTTGAAAGGGGGTAGGAACGGGACCGGCGCACGGGGGCGGCCATCCACACTTCGTCGTGTTCACCATCTCGGGGACGCAGATCACGGGCTCTGACACGCACTTGGACGCGGTCGCCTTCGCGAGTGTCCGCTGGAAGGACCTCGGTGGAGACGGTGCCGAAGACGTTGGGACCCCACTCGACGAGTGCGGTTGAGCCCTCGACTTGGTCCACGACGACAATCAGCCAGACGGCGAGCGCAAGCCGGCTCATGCCGTCACGTCCTGGGTACGAAAACCGAGAGCTTCCGCTAAGTGAATGGGCTCGACGGTTTCGCTACTTGCGAGGTCGGCGATGGTTCTCGCAACTCGCAAGATTCGATGGACCCCGCGGCCAGACATGCCGTGAAGCTGCATGGCTTGGAGCATCAGCGTGCGGGCTTGACCGGTGGGTTGTGACAGCTGATGGACGGCGAGCCGACCGTTGGTGCATCCTTGCCCTCGTTGTGTTTGGCGGGTGCGTGCAGCGACGACACGCTGGCGGACAGCGGACGAAGACTCGCCTTTTACCTTGCTCAGCAGGTCTTCGGCTCCGACGGGCTGGAGGGGTACGTGTAGGTCAATACGGTCGAGAAGCGGTCCCGAAAGGCGCCGTTGGTAGCGCTGAACATCGTTGTCCGTACAGGTGCAGGCGGCGCTGGTCCCTCGCCGGCCGCAAGGGCACGGGTTGGCGGCCATCACCAACATCATCTCTGCCGGGTATTCAACGGTTCCGGAGGCTCGAGTCAGGCGGACGCGACCTTCTTCGACGGGTTCGCGCAGAACATCGAGCACAGACCTTGGGAACTCGGTGGCTTCGTCTAAGAACAGTACGCCGTGATGGGCCAGGCTCACTTCGCCTGGTCGTAGGCTTCGATCGCCGATGAGTCCCGCAGCGCTCACCGAGTGGTGGGGAGCGCGAAAGGGGCGACTCCGCAACAGGCCTTGTTCGTCGTCCAGCAATCCGGCCGCCGAGTATACGCGGGTCACATCCAGCGCCTCGTCGAAAGACATGGGGGGAAGAATGCTGGGAAATCGCTTGGACAGCATGGTCTTGCCGCAGCCCGGTGGGCCGGTGAACAACACATGGTGCCCACCAGCGGCGGCGATTTCTATGGCTCGGCGAGCGACGGGTTGACCACGGACATCGGCCATGTCCGCGTCGATGGGAGCCACGGTGGCGTCGGCTGGGGTCGCTGCTTGGAGTGGACGCGTGCCACTCAAATGGTCGAGCACGTCAACAAGGGTATCGGCGCACAACACAGTGACATCGGGAACGAGTGCGGCTTGTGCGGCACAGGAACGCGGGAGGATGAGGGTTCGTCCTAGGTCTCGAGCCAGGAGTGCCAGGGGGAGTGCGCCGCGAATCGGTCGGAGCGCGCCGGCCAGCGACAACTCTCCAACGGCGAGAATGTCTTCGAGCGTGTCGGGGTCGATGTCTCCGTTTGCGGCCAAGATACCCAGAGCCATGGGGAGGTCGAAGGCGGTGCCTTCCTTACGGATATCTGCGGGAGCAAGGTTGATGACCACCCGTTTACGGGGGAACTCACGCTCGGAAGCGGCAATGGCGGACCGAACTCGCTCGGCACTCTCGCGAACGGCACTCGCCGGAAGTCCGACGATGCTGACGCTTGGTAAGCGTCGAAGCAAGTCGACTTCGACTTCAACGGGGTGTGCAGATGCCCCAAGCAATGTGGCGGCGAAGACGCGAACGGCCATGTGTCCCTCCTGATGTGGGGGGACAAAGCATGGAGCGTGCCAAGAGGGCGCGCTCGCGAAATATAGGGCTACCTAGCCGTCAAACTGCAGTTCGGCTGGAGCGTTAGTTGGCGGTGCACTACACCCGAAGAACTTCCGGGTGCGTGGTGTAATCGGCCTTGGTCCAACTGACCGGGCCTGCCGACAAGTGTCAGCAGCAGCGGTCTACTTGGACGGAACGGCGGTGGGCGGCGACAACAAGACCCCGTTGGGCTTGTCCTGCGCGATGATGCCCTTGCGCGACGCAATACGTCCGTTGACGATGACGAGCTCTGGCTTGGGTGCGGATTCCCGACCCAAGTATGGGGACCAGCCAGCGCCGCTCAGCACGCTGGCAGGACGAACCTTGGTCAGCTCGCCTTCGCTGAACAGCACGATGTCGGCGTCTGCGCCTTTCTCGATGCGCCCTTTCTTTGGTAAGCCCAGAAGTGCGGCCGGACCTTCACTTGTCAGGGCAACAAGGCCTTCGAGAGACAAGCGGCCGTGGCGCACTGCGGAGAGCAGCAGTGGAAACAGGAACTCGGCTCCCGGGATTCCTGGGCCCTCTGCAGGGGATGTGTGGTGGTCCGAGGCCATACAGGCGACGCGTCCGCGGCGTAGTGCGGTCCACAGGGTCCGGCGGTCTTGTTCGGGACGGACCGGCGGAAGTGAGACACCCGGGTTGGAGTGGTCCGTGGACAAGAATAAGTGGTACGGCGTGACCGAACAGCTGACTGGAAGCTCGCCGAGCACAGGGTCCAGCGCGGAGAGTTCGTCTGCGGTGGAGAGGTGAGCGATGTGAATGTGCCGGTTGTGTTCGCGTGCCACAGCAAGGACGGCGTTTATTCCACCGGCGTCGCGGCTTGTTCGACCCAGGCGAACCGCTAAAACGCCGTCGACGCCCACGAGCTCTGTGAGCCGCGCAGCAGCCTCCGCTTCGTTGTCCTGGGTGAGGTTGATGACCACGCCAAAGGCATTACCTTCGTCCAGCACCTCGCGGACCGTGTCCGTGGAAGCCACGTCACCATCTACCCAGAAGCCGTAGTTGCACCAAGAGTGCTTCTTCATTTTTTTGGCGCGGGCGATGGCACTCTTACTGTCGACGATAGGCTTGCTTCCGTAGGGCATACCAATGACAGTAGTGATGCCGCCAGATACGGCAGCCTTCGTCTCGTGTTCCCACGCGGTGTTGCCACCGTCTCCGTCGAACAGCCCGCCAGTATCGATGACGCCGGGCATGGCAAACTTGCCGATGGCCGAGATGTCTTGACGACCAGCGCGGCGAGGTCGAGGGCCAACATAGACAATCTCGCCATCACGAATAGCGATGTCGGCGACAAGACGACCGGTGCTGGTGACGATGGTGGCGTCGCGGAGAATAAGGTCGTACAAGACAGGCTCGCTCGATCGGAGAGTGACGGACCTCGGTAGTTAGCTCTTTGTAGTGAGCGTGACAACTGGCGGTATGGTTGGGCGAGGTCTGACAGGGATGTCATGGTTCAAAATTTGGCGGATAATCACCTGAAAAGCTCCAATTATTCGTGCTGAAGGTGGTAGAGCGCGGTTTGGCTGTTGGCGTGTCTGATTGAGTGCCCTTCGATTGCATGTTGAGGGTAGATCCTCGCCAGTAGGGAGAATTTTCTGTGGTCGGTGAGCGGTGGTTGTCTCGACTCCGACACAAATGTCGTGATTTACGTCGGATATCTATCGGGGCCAGAGAGTGTCACTTGTTATAAAGCTAGTGTTGGCTAGGTTTTCACTGAATCCCACTGTTATGGCACGTCTCGTGCATGGAGCGGCATTGAGACACAAGAGCTGCCGTCGCCGGCTTTCCGGCCCGTCGCTTAGTGAAAGGCCCGGTCCCGTTTAGGGTCCGGGCTCTTTTGCGTTCTGGGGGCCTCCATATGCCTGTAGTCGGGCTATGAGGCAGCATGTCTAATTGGCCAGTGGGCGACATTCCGAACAGCGCCGACGCGCTGGACCTCCGCGCGGCGTCACGCGACCTGTGGCCGCGAGACACGCTCGCTTGGTGGCAAGGTGTGCGCCCGCCAGATCCAGACCGAGTGTACTGGCCAGACAATGAGGCTCAGGTCCAGTCATTGCTCGACCACGCCCACGACGAAAAGCAGGCCGTCATTGTGTACGGAGCGGGCAGTGGTGTTGGTGGTGGGGCACGTGGCGTCAGTGGCTCCATCGTTCTCGATACCAAGCGCCTCGACCACATCGGTCCCTTAGATACGGAGCGCTGGACGGTTCGAGTGCAGGCTGGCGTCATTGGCCAACACCTGGAAGATTGGCTTGCTGAGCGCGGTTTTACCCTCGGTCATAGCCCGTCGTCGATTGTCTGCTCGACCGTTGGTGGCTGGGCTGCTGCGCGAAGTGCCGGCCAATTCAGTAGTCGCTATGGTGTCTTCGAAGACATGGTCCTGCAGATGCGGGTGGCCACGCCAGGAAAGGGGACGGTCACCGTTGGCATGGACGGAGACGCGCCAGATGCGTGGATGGCCATCCTTCTGGGGAGCGAAGGCACGCTTGGAGTCATCACCGAGGTGACGTTGCGAGTCATGCCGATTGCCAAGGCGCGCTGGCTGCGCGGGTATGCCTTTCCTAGCGTTGAGACAGCTCTCACCGCGATGCGTCAGCTTATGCAAGCCGAGACATGGCCGGCGGTGCTCCGATTGTACGACCCGGTAGATACGCGAATTGGCGGAAAAACCAAGCCCAAGTCTGACAAGTCAGGCGTGTCTGCCCTCACCCGATTGCGCGGTGCACTTGCGCGTATTCCGGGCATGGAGCGTCGTATGTTGGCGCTTCCGTTGTCTCTTCCGCGTCTGCTGAACACGCTCGCAGACATTGCCTCCGGTGAAGTGTTGCTCATCGTGGGGTGGGAAGGTGAACCCGACGTTGTCGATGCGCTGGTTGAGGCTGGTCGGTCCTTGCTCGAGGCTGGCGGGCGAGACTTGGGGGCGGCTCCAGGCGAACGTTGGTTCGACTCTCGTCACGCAGTTTCCTACAAGCTGATGCCGCTATTCCGCGGGGGGGCCTTCGCGGACACGATGGAAGTAGGGTGTCGTTGGTCAGATGTACCCAAGGTGTACGCTGCTGTGCGCAACGCGGTGAGAGGGCATGCGTTGGTCATGGCGCACATGAGCCATCTGTACCCAGAGGGCGGAAGTCTGTACTTCTCGTTTGCGGGCCATGGTGACCAGCGAACCTATGATGCGCTGTGGCAGAGAGCGCTAGATGCTGTGCTCGCTTCGGGCGCGACTACCACTCATCATCACGGAGTGGGACGGCTCAAACAACGGCATGCCATGGCCGAAGTAGGGGCAGCGGCGGTGGGCTGGCAGCGCCTCAGAGATTTGCTAGATCCTCACGATGTCCTTGGTGCGGGGTTATTGTTCTGCGAGACCGTGATTGGCGAGCTGCCTCACTTCGCTCTTCACGCGGACGACGGTCTAGTGGACGTGCCTGTCGGGGCCTGTGTCGATGACCGTCGAGCGTTGGCTCACCCTCATGATTTGCGTTGGCCGTGGGAGGAGGCCTGCGGACTTCCACGCTGGCAACGGCTGGCATGGCAGACCACATGGATTGATGTTCGCGGCATCATTGGTGGGGAACCCGTACATCTCGGACGCGGCCCACGCAGTGCGTCGGGAAGTGACCTGCGGCCTACGCTCGTCGAAGAAGACCCGCTGGCTCGGGTGACGGTTGCGACCGTTGCGACCGAGGGACGTTGGATGGGACGGGCGACTGTCGAACACCCATGGGTGGTGGCCCGCGCGTTGCTGCGGCATGACCTACGTCCAAGCGTGCTGACGGTGGTCGACGGTGTGCTGCTGGTTGGATTCCATGGCGTTGCAGGCCGTGCGTTGGGTGCGTTGGCCAGTGGTCATGTGCCGGGCGGGTTGGTGCGTACGGAGTGGGTGATGACATCATTGCCATCGGGGCGATTGGTGGCCTGTGATGCGGTAGATCCCGCGGTAGTTCATGTGACGCATCAATGTGCCTGGAGGCGGGTGGATGAGTGAATTAGAGACGTGTTCGCTCTGCCCAAGGCTGTGTCGGCATGCCTGCCCGGTCGCTGTTGGTACCGGAAGAGAAGCGGCAACACCTACGGCTATCGCTGGCGTTCTGGTCGACCATGCTCGCGGCCAAGCGTCTGATGAGCTTGCGCGACAGGCAGCGACCCTGTGCGTCGACTGTGGTGCCTGCCAGGATGCCTGTCACCTGCATCAACCACTGCCGTCCCTGCTTCGACAAGCGCGGGATGTACTTCTGTCACCGTCGCCCGGGCCTGCGCTCCCGTCTGTGCCCTCTGGCGTCCAGAGCGTCTTGTTGGTCGTGGAGTCAGCGGACACCACACTACCGTCCGCAGAGGCCCCCTCTGATGTACACATCGTGGTCTGCCCGGAACGTCTAGGTGTGGACCACGACTTTGGGGCGTCGCCTGAGCTTGATGGGGTGCGGGCCGCGTTCACTGGGTACGATGTGTACACCATGGACGGCGGTATTTTTGATGTGCTGCACCGCGCTGGACTTGAACCGAGATGGGCTTTGAAGGTGTCGGCAATGTCGATTGGCAGCTGTGTGTGCACGCTAGGAGAGCGACCCCCATTGGCGTGCTGTGGAGGGCGAGGACCCTTGCGCGAATACCATCCAGCGTCGGCGAAGCAGTTGGCCTGGTCATTTGCTCGCCGTCTTGAGCCTGGGCGAGTGTTGTTGGATACGCGGTGCGCTCAGCACCTCCGCGCCCAAGGGTGTGCGGTCGACCCGCACGCGGTCATTGAAACAGGAGAGATGGTATGACCACGCGGCTTCGCCCGAATGAGACAGATCGAGCCCGGTTTATCGTCAATCCCCACTCTGCCGGTGGTGCCACGGGCAAGCGGGTAGACGCGCTCCGTCGGAGCATCGACCGCTACTTTGCACAGGCTGATGTCGTGATGACTGAAGGCCCTGGACATGCATCCGAACTGGCAACCCAAGCCGTGGCAGACGGTGTTGGTGTTGTTGTTGCTGTGGGGGGCGACGGCACGGCCAGCGAGACTGTAGCCGGTCTCTTTGATGGGAAAAAGCCGCGTCGACACGGCGTAGTTTTCACCGTTGTACCCGCCGGAACAGGCTCAGACCTCATCAAGAGTCTCGGGATGCCAAAAGACCTCGATGACGCCGTGCGATTGGCTGCATTTGGACCGGACCGTGACGGCGACGCGGTTCACCACCAGTTCATCGATGACTCCGGTTCCTTGACAGAGCGCATTGGAATCAATGTCACGGGCTTTGGCATGAACGGAGACACCGTCGCTCGTGCTAA
The DNA here is from genome assembly GCA_047626195.1 of Myxococcota bacterium. Classification (GTDB taxonomy): domain Bacteria; phylum Myxococcota_A; class UBA796; order UBA796; genus CAJXTB01. The sequence continues at coordinate 25,172 of JBLHSN010000013.1, read as the reverse complement.
CCGCGGCTCCAAGCGGCTGGGCGGCACGCTGACGTTTCTAGGGGCCACTCTGGGCTCTCTCGCACGGTACTCTGCCCCTATGGTCGACACGACCTGGACCACAGCGGACGGTGGAGAGGGCGAGTGGAGTGGGAAGCTCCTGTCGTGTTTCATTGCGAACGGTTCGTGGTGTGGCGGGGGCATGTGTGTGGCTCCGCAGGGGTCCATGACCGACGGGGCTCTGGACTTGACGATTATTGGGGATCGTTCGTTGCGACGGACGCTCGCACTGGTCCCACACCTGTATAGAGGGACCCTGGCGTCCGTGCCCGGGGTTGAGACCGCTCGCATCACGGCGTTGCATGCGGTCTCACATGAGGGAGGGCGAGCTGCAATCGACATTGATGGGGAGCAGCCCGGTTTCTTACCTCTGGATGTCACCATATTGGCAAAAGTCGTCAGGCTACGCGGAGTTTGGTGACATTCATCGCGCCACTAACCGCGCGATAACGCAGGTTTAATCAACCGACCCGCAGAATTTGGACAATACGTTTTGGCCATTCTGCGGATTTGTGACACAAAAAAGTCACCATATGGGCTTGCGCGGTCCCCCGAAACCGGCGTAGATAGTCCGCGTCAGGGCAACAAGGTCCCGGACATTCGATTTTCGAACATCGTCGCCGAAGCTCTGCAGAGGCGCCAATTTTCAATGTTGATTGAATTTTCGAGAATCCTGACCCTAAGACAGTCCACTTGAGTAAATTTTTCTACGCCTCAACACTAGAGGTATGGAGTTCTACAATGAACAAAGCTGACCTGACCGAAAAGCTTGCAGAGCGCGGCGGCATTCCCAAGGTTCGCGCAGCGAACTACATCAACATCATCACCGAGGCCATCCAAGAAGCCCTCGTCCGTGATGAGAAGGTGACCATCTCTGACTTTGGTACCTTCACGGTTTCCAAGCGTCGTCCATTCACGGGCCACAACCCGAAGAATGGCCAAGAGATGAAGGTTCCGGGACGCCGCATTCCCGTGTTCCGCGCAGGCAAGGGCCTCAAGAACGCCCTGAACCCCAGCTAGGAAGTTTGGGCTCTTTGAGCCCGATTTCCCGTGATGGGGCTCGCCTCATCACACCATAGAAGGTCGGTTGGCTCTGCCAGCCGGCTTTTTGTGCGTTTAGAGCTCGGATTCTGAGCCTACCGTTGCAAAGCCTGTGCAACGGCAACGGCAGCAGCGGTGTCTGCGCGTAATACCCAAGGTCCGAGCGAGATAGTGTGGGCCCCAGCTGCGAGGACTTGATTGACTTCGGCCAATGTCCAGCCGCCTTCAGGGCCGACAAACACCGCTGCATCCTTTGAGCCAGTTGCGAGCCCCGCTGAGCCTGGCATCGCAATGTATAGCGATGCTCCATCAACAGCTTGGAGCGCCTCTTTGAGCGTTGTTGGCGGGTGAATAGTGGGGGTGTCGCCTCGACCAGACTGTTGTGCTGCAGAGGTTGCGATACGTGTCCAGCGGTCGCTCCGGTCCCCTTTAGCGATACTGCGGGCTGATATGACGGGTAATACGCATGCAACGCCGGCTTCAGTCGCCATCCGCACAGCAGCGTCCATGGCCGGTCCTTTGATGACAGCCAAGACCAAGGTGACGGAACGGGTTGCCCGAATACTGCGCAAAGCATCCACAATCACGGTGACAGCCGCATCATCGATATCTTGGACGGTCGCCTCCGCGATATTGCCGGCTCCGTCGAACAGCTCGATAGTCTGACCGACTCTGCCGCGGAGGACGCGCACGAAGTGGTGGGCGGCATCTGCTGGCAGTCCAATGGACTCTCCAATGACGCCGACGTTTGCGACCTGAAAGCGGCGCATGACCTTAGGCCTTCCGGTAGGTGAGGCCGACCCAGTCTTCGAGGGTGTCGCGCTTGACCAAGGTGAGCCGGCCATCAAAGGCGTCTCTTACCAAGTGTTCGCGGTCGGCGAGAATACCACCGAGAACCAAGAGGTCAGCGGTCCGTGCCACTAGAGCAGGAGCCATCGTCACCAGGATTTCAGCGTGGACATTGGCCACCACAATGTCCCACACCCCAGGCACGTCTTCCACACGGGTGGTGTCGAAGGGCACGTCGAGCGAATTCTTTTCGGCGTTTCGATGAGCATCCGCCACCGCATCTGGATCGACATCAATACCGTACGCTGTGCCACCCAAGAGGACGGCGGCGAGGGACAGGATGCCTGAACCAGCGCCTACGTCCAGCACGCGCAAGCCGGGCTTCACAGCGTCGTTAAGGACGCGAAGCGCGAGCTCGGTGGTTGGGTGATCTCCGGTGCCGAAACCTTGGCCAGGCTCGATGATGAGGCAGCCGGGTCGCAGGTCCCAAGGCGGGCAGATGACGAGGCGGTCGCTGATCACTAGTGGGGTGATGCTGTCGCGGTATTGGGCCTCGTAGTCGACCTCAACCACATCTGCCCACTGGACGGGACCGGCGAGAGTGTCCACTTCCAGGAGTGCGCCGAGGCCGGAGGTCACTGCGGACTCATCTGCATTCTCAAACCACGCATGCAGCAAGACGCGGTCCGGCAGGGGGGCTTCCGGTCCGTCATCCCAGGGTTGCCTTGGGGGAGGGGCTTCTCCGGCTACCCAATCTTCTTGGGTACCGGAAGCTCCCTGAACGTGCAGGGCTGCACAGACCAGCTCACCGCGAGTTCGCGAGACCACAACAGAGAGTTGGCGCCAGCTCATGGAATCGCTCAGTGGGATGGGGCATCGCCGCCGGGGGGCAGCGAGCGTCCGGACTCGACAGCGTCAACGAGTGCTTCGATGTACTCGACGCGACCGTGAACGAAGATGGGTTCTGGGCGGACACCGAAGAGGAACAATCCAGGAGTACCCTGAATACCGGCATCATCACCGGCTTGGCCGTCCGCTTCAATTCCGGTGCGAGTGTCGGGATTGGCCATGCACAGCTCGTACTCTGCCATGTCCAGACCGCTTTCTCCGGCTTGGAAAGCGAGACTGCCTTCGTCTAGGTAGCGCTGGTTCTTGAAGACTTTGCCGCTGAACTCCCAGAACTTGCTTTGTTGGTTCGCGCACTCTGCAGCCATTGCGGCGTCGCAGGGTTCGGCGCGGCCTTCACCCGTGAGCGCCGGGTTGCACTCGGAGGACAGTGCGAAGGCGCGGAACCGAAGCTGAATATCTGGGTTGGAGGCGACGAGGGCCTTGAGATCGGGTGCAGCGCGAGCACAGTGGCCACAGCCGAAGTCGGCGAACTCCACGACCATGTACTTGGCATTGGGGTCGCCGAGTACGGGTTCGGTGCCATCGAGATTCACGGGTCCAAGGGCTCGGGAATACATGACGCTAAGGGCATCTTGCGGAATATCTTGTTCCGCCTGCATGGCAGCAGCGACGATGGCCTCAGGGGCTGCATTTTGTTTGCCTTGCCACACCGAATACCCGCCGATCACGCCGATAGCGAAGACCGCGATCACAGCCATCATGGAACGGCTGGTGAGTGCAGCGGCGGCGTTGAAGGGCTCTTCATCTGGGTCTGAGCGCTGTCCCCACAGGGCGGCGACAAGCAGCCACAGGTTGGCGACGTAGATGCTGATGCAGAACATGCAAAAGGCACCAATGGTCTTGCTGATGTAGGCCAAGAAGACGCTGTACACCAACGACGGAATCATGAACGCGATGGTCACCGTGAACAGATGCGGGGTGGATTCCTTCTTGAACATCGCCGCAACGGTGAGCCCAACGTAGAAGGCCATGCCGAACAGGGTGATGGGGATGCCGAAGATTTCGGAGTACGCGGAATCGTTGACGGCGCCGCAGTTGATGACCTCGTTGACCGAGCACAAGCTCACGGCGTCTTGTGCTGCCCATTTTTGGGTGAACAAGTAGCCGTTGGCAAACGCGGCACCGGCCGCAGTCACTGCAATTCCGAGGCGCCGGTTGACAGCGATGAAGCCGAAGGCAGCGGCCCATGCGGCAACACACATACCGATAAGCAAGGCACCTTCAGTGCTTTGCATGGCGTAGGCGGTTGCGGCGGCGATGACAGCGACCGCAAAAGGGGCAATCTTCAGGGGACTCATGGGCATTCTCCACGCATGGACGGCCCGCTATCCGAATCAGGCGGATTCGTCCGCTTCTGGCGACGACCCGTTGCATTGGAATCCGATCAGCGGCGGCGGTCCATGTCTCGCTTTTGATCTTTGGCTTTCAATGTCTCGCGCTTGTCGTACAAGTTCTTGCCCTTGGCGAGAGCCAACTCAAGCTTGATGAGAGAGCCCTTCAGATAGAGGCGCAGCGGTACAATCGTCATGCCTTTCAGCTGCATACCCTTGCGGAGCTTGTCGAGTTCGGGGCGCTTAAGCAGTAGCTGCCGTTCACGAACAGGTTCGTGGTTGTTGCGGTTCGCCTGTTCATATCCAGAGATGTGACATCCTACGAGGAACGCGCTTCCCTTCGATAAACGGATGTAGGCCTGGCCCAAGTTGGCCTGACCCGCTCGCATGCTCTTGACCTCGCTGCCAAGCAACGAGATGCCGGCCTCGAAGGTGTCGTGCAGGGTGTACTCGAACTTGGCGCGTCGGCGTTCGACCAAGGTGCGTTCTAGGACGGGTTTCACAACATCTCCATTCGGTAACCTGTAACCGCCCCACCTAAAAAGGGGATCGGTGGGAAGAAGTGGTGTTCTGTGGGGTGGGGATGCTGTCGGGGGTTGGCGATCGATAGCGGAGCTTGGCTGGGCATGGCTGGGTGGCGATGTTTGGAGACAAAGTGGGGGAAAGTGGAGAGTAATGGATCCAAAGTGGGACAAAATGGGATACAGTCAGCGCGTCCAGCGCGCGGTTTGTCATGCTACGAGTCCATTGCCAATCGAATTCGACGGTCGACACTAAGGGTCGATTGGCACTGCCTCGCCCGCTACGGACCGCGTTAGAAGAAGCTGGGATTGACCGCCTTGTTGTCACATTCTCGGGCGATTCTCTGTGGGCTTTCACCCCGGATGATTTCTACGAGCGCGTGGAGGAGCCTCTCGAGGCCGGCGACCTGTGGGACGAAGATGTCCAAGAGTGGGTTCACGCCGTCTTGGCACCGGCCCAAGACGTGACGATCGACAAGCAAGGGCGAATTCTGCTTCCGCCGTTGTTGCGTGAGCTTGGCGACCTGGGTCGTGAAGTCACCATCAACAGTGTGCAGCGTCGCCTTGAGATCTGGGACCGTGCCGCATGGACCGAGCATTTCTCCAGCGTAATGACGAATCGTCCCAAGCGCATGCGCGGACTCCCCAAGCGCCAGCCGCGCGAAACCATCCCTTTCCCGGAGCGTCGCTGACATGGGCTTTCACCACGTCTCAGTACTGCTCAACGAAACCACCGATGCCCTGCATCCAGTGGACGGGGGAACGTACGTCGACTGCACATTGGGCGGCGGGGGACATTCCGAACGTTTGCTGTCTATGGCCGACTGTACCGTCATTGGTCTCGACCGTGACGCAGACGCCATCGCGGCGGCCTCCGAGCGTCTCGCCCGATTCGGCGACCGCTTCCGTCCGGTCCGAACCACGTTTGCTGAACTACCCGGCGCTCTCGCGAGCCTTGGGCTTGGCCAGGTAGACGGCCTCATGGCGGACTTTGGGGTCAGCTCGCACCAACTGGACATCGATGAGCGCGGTTTTTCTTTCCGTAGATCAGGTCCCATCGACATGCGTATGGACGGGGACGCGGAGTTGTCTGCGGCCACGCTGGTCAACGAGGCGTCGGAAGAGGAACTGGGTAGAATTGTCCGGGATTATGGCGAAGAGCGTCGCTGGCGACGGGTTGCACGAACCCTGGTAGATGGCCGTCCCTGGACCGATACCGTGGAGCTGTCCTCGGCCATTGAAAAGGCTGTCGGCGGAAAGCACGAACGTATCCACAAGGCCACCCGCTCCTTCCAAGGCCTGCGCATTGCAGTCAACGATGAACTGGGGCAGGTCGAGCGCTTGCTGCCGGCTGCTGTTCAAGCGGTTCGTCCGGGCGGGCGCTTGGCTTTCATCGCATTCCACTCTCTGGAAGATCGCCTCGTCAAGCGGTTCTTCTACGCGGAATCGGGTCGTACAGGCTCCAAAGATGCGTACGGCAACCCGACCGCTGCGGTCCGGTTGCAGGGCATTCGACTCATCCGTCCGCAGGAGGATGACCCCAACCCCCGCGCCCGCTCCGCTCGCCTTCGCACTGCCACGAGGTGCCCATGACCACCCGTTCCGTGACATCACAGATTCCGAGCGCAGACGTAGAGCTCACCGCGAGCGTCAATCCCTGGACCGGCCTGTTGGCGTTGTGGCGGCACGCTGTGTGGTTCGGTTTGGTGTTCGCCATGCTGGCGGGTGCAGTCTCCGTGCGTCTCGCGGTCCGCCAGTCGGTAGTGGACCTGGAGCGCAACAACCAGCTGATGCGCGAAGCGACGCTGCAGCACGAGCGTCTTCGCCTGGAAGTCCAGACCCGTCGTCGTGGCGTGGCCATGGAAGAGCTGGCCAAGGTCATGCAGCTGTCGTCTGATGTTCCGCTGGTGACTCCATGATCTCGTCACTACTTAGAGAGCTTGCCCTGACCTTTGGTCGACCAAAGAATGCCAGGGAAGTCCGTTGTCAGGCCATCCTTCGTACGAAGGGGATTGCTTTGGTATTCGGTCTGATGTTGAGCGGCGTGGGCGTCCGAGGCGCGGCGTTGTGCATGAGTCCGCACGAAAAAGTGGTGGACGCCAACGACATTCAGCGCTGGGGACGTGTTCGCCTGACGGCACCTCGTGGAGATATTCTCGACCGCCATGGACGGGCCCTTGCGACCACGGTGGTCACTCCGAGCATCGCCATTGATCCGCGGAGTGTAGACGATGATGAGCGCGCGACGGTTGCCGCAGACCTCGCCGAGATTCTTGACCGCGACGTCGCATCTGTCATGGCCCAGCTCGAACAATCGACGCGCTACGCTCGGCTAGGCCGCGACGTGCATCCGACCGTCGCCGATGCGGTTCGTCGCTACCCGCACCGGGCAGTGTGGGTTGAGCGGACACGGAAGCGGTTTTACCCAGAGCAGAACTTGGCGGCTCAAATCTTGGGTTTTGTCGATGCCGACGGACACGGCCGCAGCGGCCTAGAGTCGTCGATGAACGATGAGTTGGCCGGTGGTACCGTCATCCTGCAGCGCCGTCGGGACCGGCGGGGCCGGGGAGTGGACGCCTCAGAGTTCGACCCGGATACCAGTGCGGGTCACATCGTCTCCACAACCATCGACCGCGACATCCAGCGTGCCGCCGAGCGTGCGTTGTCCAACGTGGTCGAGCGGAGTGCGCCCAAGAGCGCCACAGCCGTGGTTATCGACATCCACACCGGGGACGTCTTAGCACTTGCCAATGCGCCGGTATTCAACCCCAATGCGGTGAGTCGAAACCCGCAAGCACGTCGCAACCATGCGGTTCAGGACTGGTTTGAGCCGGGTTCCGTGATGAAGCCGTTCACCATCGCCGCCGCTGTTGAGGCCGGCGTGGTGACCGAAGACTCTTTCGTCAACTGCGAACAAGGCTACTGGCGCACCGGCGGCAGTCGCATCCGTGATGACCACCCGAAGGGCACCATCACCGTCACGGAAGTGATGAAGTTCAGCTCGAACATCGGGAGCGCGAAGTTGGCCCTGGAGTTGGGACCCGAAGCCTTCATCGACAGCTTGCGTGCGTTCGGCTTCGGACAGCGCACTGGTGTCCCGCTACCCGGTGAGCTGGCCGGACAGCTCCGTCATCCAGACCGCATTCGAACCATTGAGCTTGCCAACACGGCCTTTGGTCAGGGCATGACGGCCACTGCCATGCAGCTGGCCATGGGCATTGCCGCAATCGCGAACGAGGGCGTGCTGATGAAGCCGCGTCTCATCACTGCGGTGACGGATAACGATGGTCTGCCAGAATGGACCTTGGAGCCCACAAGGGTTCGTCAGGCCGTCTCACCGGATACCGCCGCTCAAGTGAGCCGCATGATGCAAGCGGTCATGGCGGAAGGCGGAACAGGTCGGGCCGGGCGAATTGCCGGGTATCGGGTTGCTGGAAAGACGGGAACGGCTCAAAAGGCAGATGCTGGCGGCTATGGCGAAGGTCGGGTCAGCTCGTTTGTCGGCTTCCTGCCAGCTGACGCACCTGAAGTCGCGATTGTGGTCATGGTCGACGAGCCTTCCACGGGCTCCCGATACGGCGGTACGGTTGCTGGACCTGCGTTCTCGGAACTGGGTGCGGCCGCTATGCGCGCGCTGGGCATTGCCGCAGACCCCGAGCTTCTTGAAGACGACTCCACGGACGAGCCGATCGATGTTGTTGCCGTCGCCGATCTCGACACCCTCTCGATGGAGTGGGCAGGCCAAGGCTGGCGGGTGCCGGACTTGTCTGGCTACGCCCTTCGCGATGTCCTGGTTGGCATTCAAGGTGCTGGACTGTCGTTGGAACTTGATGGAAGCGGCCATGTCGTGTCTCAAGAGCCCGCTGCCGGAACCGTGATTGAGCCCGGTCATTCGGTCTCGGTCGTGCTCCGATGACGGCGTCACTCTCACACCAATTTTTACCCTCTCACCGATGTCTCATCGGTGTCGGGCCCTCTCGAGGGTCCACCTGCGTCTTCCTAGGCTCCTGCGAGCCCGCCTGTCCCGTGCCCAGTTCTCTGTGGTGGTTTCGGAACAGTGTTCAACATCCCCCAGTCAGTCCCAGACCCGCGTTCGCACGGTCTCGTCTGCGTTGTTCACTGCCGATTGCCCGTACATTCGACTCCCGAATGTGCATCCATGAGTCGCTGGTGCGCGGGGCGGCGTCCGCAGCCTAGGAAACAGACGCGGTCAGCGCTTGCGCAGCAGGGCCCTCGGTTGCTATGACGGGCTCCCTCCTCCCCCTCCCTTCCTGCCCCCGGCCATCCCGGCCATGATGCTGCACACCCTCATTGCCAATGTGTCCGTCGTGCGTCTCGACGGTACCGACCAGCGCCCGGTGTCTACAGTGACTCGGGACAGCCGTGATGTGCGTCCGAATGATGTGTTCGTGGCGATACGCGGTGCAAACGTCGATGGACACGACCTTGTAGGCTCACTGACGGCTGCGGCTGCGGTAGTGGTGGAGCGTGATGTAGTGGCGCCACCCGGTGTCACAGTAGTGGTCGTGCCCGATACTCGGAAGGCCTTCGCGCTGCTTGCGGCTGCCCAGTACGGCTACCCGAGTCGGAATGTAAAGGTGATTGGGGTCACCGGAACTAATGGCAAGACCACCACAACAACGCTGGTCGACGAAGCGTTGCGCCATCTGGCCATTGGGTCGGGTCGCATTGGGACCACCGGTGTGGTGCTCGATGGCACTCCGGTTCCGTCATCGCTGACCACCCCAGAAGCACCGGCTTTGCAGCGCACCTTGGCACGCGCTCGCGACCTCGGTCTGTTGTCCATCTCGATGGAAGTGTCATCGATTGGGCTCGATCAGCACCGTGTGGACGGTATTGACTTCCACACTGCTGTCTTCACCAATCTGTCGCGAGACCACTTGGACTACCACGGCACCATGGAGAAGTACGCGGCCTGCAAGGCTCGCTTATTCACGGACTTGCTACGTGAGCCCGGCGGCTGGCCTCGTGCTCTCGCCTTCGAAGGGGATGCCGGGCGTAGCGCGATGCAGCTCCCAAGGGACTGCTGGACGTATGGGACAAAAACTGCCGATGTGCGGCTGACTCACTCCCAAACCACAGGCGAGGGGACCGCATTGTCGGTCGAGACCCCATTGGGTCCAGTGTCGTGGACCTCACAGATGGTCGGTCATCACAACGCGCAGAACATGGTGGCTGCCCTTGGGTGTCTGCTGACTCTGGATGTTCCTATCGAACGAGCAGGCTGGGCACTGTCGCAGGTGGGTGGCGTTGCGGGTCGCTTCGAGACGGTGAGCAATCCACATGGGGCTCTGCTACTGGTCGACTACGCACACTCGCCAGATGCTCTCGCGTCTGCGCTGCACGCTGCACGACATCTGTGTACCGGGCGGTTGTTCGTCGTCTTCGGTTGCGGTGGCGATAGGGACCGCGGCAAACGCCCGCAGATGGGAACGGTGGCCGACGAGCTAGCGGATGTGGTTGTGGTCACCTCGGACAATCCCCGCTCGGAGTCGCCGCTACAAATCGTGGACGACATTCTCGTGGGTGTCGCAAAGCCCGCACATGCCGATGTGGACCGGGCAGCTGCGATTGCGTGGACCGTCGCCCAGTCTACCCCGGGAGATGTTGTGCTTGTCGCTGGCAAAGGCCACGAGACTACGCAAGAGATTGCCGGCCAATTTCATGATTTTGATGACCGGGTTGCTCTGCGCCGCGCCCTGGAGATGCGATGAACTTCACTGCTAAACAGATTGCCGAGGCCACCGGCGGAACCGTCGTTAAACCGGCAGGTGCGGGTCGGATACACACCGACTCACGTACAGCGGCCGCGGGGGATTGGTTCTTGGCCATCGTTGGCGAACGCTTTGACGGCCACGATGTCTTGGACTCGCTTGTCCAGCCCATGGGGGTCGTGGTGGACCGCGATGTCGATGTCGCCTGTGGCGTTGTCCGCGTTGAAGACACCACCAAGGCGTTTCAGGACCTAGGCCGTGCGGCGCGTGACCGGTTGAAAGGACCTGTTGTCGGGCTGACTGGAAGCGCTGGCAAGACCACCACGCGGGCGCTGATGGCCTGTGCTCTGTCGCCTCTCGGGGACATTCACCAGACCGTTGGGAACCTGAACAACCACTTCGGTGTGCCTATGACCCTTGTCGCGGCACCGGAAGGCGCGTCTGCCAGCGTGGTGGAGATGGGAACCTCTGGACCGAGCGAGATTGCGCTGTTGTCGAGCATTGGCCGCCCAGACATCCGCCTCATCGTCAATATCGGCGCTTCGCATCTGGAAGAGCTGGGTGGGTTGGCCGGTGTGGCCCAGGAGAAGGGAGCGTTGTTCCGCGACGCTCGGCCTGGAGACATCTGCTGCGTCAACCTCGACGACCCATACATTCGTGCCATGATTGTCCCATCACACGCTTCCGTTATTACCTATGGAGCAGCGGAAGACGCACGCGTACGGATGTTGGAAGCCCGGATTGACCCCGTCTCGCTGTCGACCCAGGTCGCCTTCGAAATCGACGGCAAAACATACTTCTGTGAGCTGCCAACACCCGGCGTACACATCGCCCACAACGCTGCCGGAGCTCTCGCCGTGGCCTTGGCGGCTGGTGTTGACCCAGGCCAAGCTTGCGAAGCGATGACCGCGTACGAGCCCGTCGGTATGCGTATGGCCATCGAGTCGCTTCCCAAGGGTGTGACCGCCTTCAACGACGCATACAACGCCAACCCCACCTCGATGGAAGCGTCTCTGCGTATGTTTGCGTCGCTTCCTGGCCGAAAAGTGGCTGTTCTAGGCGATATGTTGGAGTTGGGCGAGGACGAAGCCCGCTACCACGACGAGATTGCCGAGCTGGCGGTTCGGCTACGTCTCGACCGTGTTCTGCTCGTTGGCCCTCGTATGTCTCTCGCCCTGCAAGGCGTCGACGCCGGCCGCGTTGAGCGCGCTGTGGACGGCACTTTGCTCGCTGGTCCTCTTGCTGATTGGCTTGGTGCTGGTGACCGTGTCCTGTTCAAGGGCAGCCGCGGCGCAAAGGTGGAACGCATTCTGCATGCGCTGTCGCAAGCACTCGCATCTTCTTCAGAGGTCTCCTGATGCTGTATTGGTTGTTTACGCTCTCCGAGAGCGTTCCTGGCGCGAACGTGTTTCGATACACGTCCTTTCGTGCGGCGTGGGGGCTCATCACTGCGCTTGGGTTTGCGTACATGCTGTTCCCTGGGTTCATTCGCTGGATGAATCGGCGAAAAGTGGACCAGATCATCCGCAGCGATGGTCCCGAGAGCCACTTGCTCAACAAGGTTGGTACGCCAACCATGGGTGGTGTGTGCCTACTCGCGGGCGTCATTGTCTCGTCCCTGCTGTGGGCGCGTCTGGACAATCCCTACACGTGGATGACGCTGACCGTGCTCGTTGGCTACGGCCTCATTGGCTTTGTGGATGACTGGAAGAAGGTCATGGCCAAGTCCTCCGACGGCCTCGCGGGTCGGTGGAAGTTGTTCTGGCAGGTCGTCATCGGCATTGGCACCATTGGTGTTGGCTGGTGGTTTGGCTGGCTCACGCCGGACATCACGCTGCCCTTCGTCAAAGACGTCACCATCGACTTTGGTGAGCTGTGGACCGGAGCCCCAGATCTAGGCGTGTTCTACGTCCTTGGCGCAGCATTCATCCTGGTGGCGATGTCCAACGGGGTGAACTTGACCGATGGCCTCGATGGCCTCGCGATTGGTCCGGTCATGACCTGTGCGGCAACCTATGCACTGCTGGCCTACTTGGCGGGGCGCGTGGACTTCTCGGCCTACTTGGGCATTGCCCATGTTCAATCCGCCGGTGAGCTGACCATCATCTGTGTGGCGCTCGTAGGTGCTGGGCTCGGGTTTCTCTGGTACAACGCCTACCCTGCACAGATTTTTATGGGCGACGTCGGCTCATTATCGCTGGGCGGTACGCTCGGCATGATTGCTGTGTGCACCAAGCACGAGATTCTTCTCGCCGTTGTTGGCGGCATCTTCGTGTTGGAGACGCTCTCGGTCATTCTTCAGGTCGGTAGCTTCAAGATGCGCGGCAAGCGCATTTTCGCGATGGCGCCGATTCACCATCATTATGAGAAGATTGGCTGGTCTGAGCCTAAGATTATCGTTCGCTTTTGGATTGTCAGCATCGTGCTTGCGATGATTGCGCTGTCCACGTTGAAGCTGCGATGAACGACCTGCGTGACAAGACGGTTGTTGTGGTTGGGCTCGGAGTTTCCGGGCGCGCCGCAGCAACACTTGCGCTGGCCAAGGGCGCGCAGGTGGTGGGGCTCGACCAGTCCGCTACGTGTACGCCGATGGACGGAGTTCGCCTTGTCACCGGAGAGTTGGACACCAACGAGCTGCTTGCGGCGGACCTGATTCTGGTGTCGCCGGGTATTGCAGCCGCTCATCCGGCCCTTGTCCAGGCGCGGAAATCCGGCGTGGAGATGGTTGGGGAGCTTGCCTTCGCGGCTCGATTTGCGACGGTTCCTATTGTCGCTGTTACCGGAACAAACGGTAAGTCCACGGTCACCTGGTTCACCCAACAACTGCTTGCCGCTGCTGGGTTCAACCCGTTTGTCGGTGGAAACCTTGGGCGAGCGGCATGTGAAGCGGTGGACTCAGACCACGACGTGTGGGTTCTTGAGGTCTCTAGCTATCAGCTTGAGTTAGCCGATGGCTTCCAACCCTCCGTCGCAGTGGTGTTAAATCTGACGCCAGACCACCTCGGACGCCATGGCGACATGGTGGGGTACGCCCAGGCGAAGACGGACATTTTCCGGTCGCAAGTCGGTGAAAACGTCGCTGTTTTGCCGATCAGCGACGACCGGCTCTCAGCCGCCGCATCTCGTTATCCATTGACGGTGCTTGCTCATCTTGGTGGACTGCCGGGTGTCAAGCGGACGGGTGGGATGGCTACGGTGGAGTGGGGTAATGTGCGCGGACAGGTCGATTTGTCGGGACTCACCGTGCCTGGCGAACACAACAAGGACAATGCGGCTACGGCCCTCTTGTTGGCCATCGCGCTGGGAGCCTCGCTCGACGCTGTGGCGGCGGCTGTTCCCTCTCTCACTGGGCTGGCACACCGCATGGAAATCGTTGCGGATGCCGGTGGCGTGCTGGTTATCAATGACTCCAAGGCCACAAATATCGACGCTGCACGTACGGGTCTTGTCGGACTGGACCGTCCGGCTGTGGTACTGCTTGGCGGAGAGTCAAAGGGGCGAGGGTTTGCTGAACTCGCACCACTCCTCATTGCCCAGCGAGCGGTCATCACGTTTGGCCAAGACGGCCCTGCGATAGCTGACGAACTCGTTGAGGCGGGCGTGGCTGTCGTACGCGTTGGGTCCATGGAAGACGCTCTCGACCGCGCAATGGCTCTGGCTACGTCAGGCGATGCCATCCTGTTGTCGCCCGGCTGTGCCAGCTTCGACGCTTATCGAAACTTCGCCCATCGCGGGGACGTGTTTCGCACTCTAGTCCACGACCGATTCTCAACAGAGGCTTTGCCATGAGCAGCATCACGACAGACATCACCGCCGCTGCCCGTCCGAGTCGCACCGGTTCTTGGGACTGGTGGCTCCTAGGAGTGACTTTTGGTTTGTGTGGCCTGGGTCTGCTGATGATTCTGTCCGCAAGCTCGGTCATGGCCGATCAGACCTACGGAGACGCGCTCCGCTTCGTGACGCGCCAGGTCATGGGGCTTGGACTTGGCCTTACAGCTGCCGTCACAGCATTGGTTGTGCCGTGGCGCTGGTATCGAACACGTGCGCACTACGTATTGGGGGCGTCCGTTGCGCTGCTTGCCTTGGTATGGACGCCGCTCGGGCACGGTGCCAACGGTGCGCGTCGCTGGCTGGACATTGGGCCGCTGAACATTCAGCCGAGTGAGATTGCAAAGGTCGCCGTCATCTTGTTCGCAAGCCACTACTTGGCGAAGAATGCCCACAAGCTCAAGGACCTTGTCGGTGGTGTACTACCCCTGCTCGGCCTGTGTGGCTTCCCGATCTTCCTCACGTTCATCCAACCGGACTTCGGTAGCACCGTCATCCTGTGTGGCCTGGTTGGTTACTTGTTGATTGTGGCGGGCATGCGCACACTGTGGGTGATGATTGGTGGCAGTGTTGCAGTCGTAGGACTCGCGTCTCTCGCCGTCCTCGCTCCCTACCGAATCCGTCGTCTTACTAGCTTCACCGACCCTCTGGAGAACGCCAGTGGAGATGGCTACCAAGTCGTCCAAGGCTGGATTGCTCTGGCTCAAGGCGGGATGACCGGTCAGGGGCTTGGAAATGGCATCGCCCAGCGTGGCTTCCTTCCCGAGCCGCACACCGACTTTATCGGTGCGGTCATTGGTGAAGAGTTGGGCGCGATTGGCTGGCTCATCATGGTGGCTTGCTACGGCATTGTGCTGTGGCGAGGTACGGTGTTGGCCTCGCGTGCAGGCGGACTGTACGGAAACTTGCTTGCCGGTGGCGTGACAACGCTTCTGGCTGTGCAAGCCATCATTAATCTAGGCGTCATCGTTGGTTGGGTTCCGCCCAAAGGCCTGGTGTTGCCCTTCGTGTCCTACGGCGCTTCGGCGGTTGTAGTGCATGTACTTTGTATCGGGCTGTTGTTGCGGGTGGGCCTTGAGTCTCCCGCACGGAGGACTGTTTAATGTTTCGTGGAAAAGTGAACATCATCCATTTTGTCGGCATTGGCGGCATTGGAATGAGTGGCATTGCCGAGGTCCTCCTGACGCAAGGGTTTGACGTCACCGGCAGCGATCTGAAGGCGGGCGAGAGTGTGTTGCGCCTTCGCAAGCTCGGTGCTGTGGTTCACATCGGTCACTCCGAGGACAACTTGGGTGATGCAGACGTGGTGGTTCGCAGCACCGCTGTGAATAACGAGAACCTAGAGGTCGCCGAGGCGCTTCAGCGTGGCGTCCCGGTCATTCGTCGTGCTGAGATGCTCGCCGAGCTCATGCGACTCAAGTACGGCATCGCCGTTGCTGGTACGCACGGGAAGACCACAACGACGTCGATGCTCGCGGACCTCATGGCTGCCGGAAACCTTGACCCCACTGTGGTCATCGGAGGACGGGTCAACGCTCTGGGTGGCGCCAATGCGCGTCTTGGAGCCGGCGAGTATCTCGTCGCCGAAGCGGACGAGTCCGACGGTACCTTCCTGTTGCTGAGTCCTACCGTCGCTCTGGTCACCAACATCGACCCCGAACATATGGAGCACTACGGCGACGAGAGTGTCCTCGAACAGAGCTTCCTCGACTTCGCCAACCGCGTACCTTTCTACGGATTCAGTGTGTTGTGTCTAGACCATCCGACCGTACAGAAGCTGATTCCCGAGGTTCGCCGACGCGTGGTGACCTACGGTTTCGCGCGTCATGCGGACTACCGTGCGGAGAACTTGGTGACCGACGGCTTGATCAGCCGGTTCGATGTCTACCACCAGTCCGAAAAGCTTGGTCCTGTGGCGTTGTCCATGCCCGGTGCGCACAACGTGTCGAACGCCGTGGGCGCCATTGCGACCGCACTCGAGCTGAACATTCCATTCGACGTGGTCTCCAAGGCGATCAGTGAGTTCAGTGGCGTACAGCGGCGCTTTACCGTTCACGCAGACGTCGCTGGTGTGCGAATCGTCGATGACTATGCCCATCACCCCGTCGAGATTCGCGCGACCCTTGAAGCGGCACGCCAGGGTTTCCCCAACCGGCGCCTCATCGCGGTCTTCCAGCCTCACCGCTACTCCCGCATTCGCGACTTGTGGGACGACTTCTGCAACGCCTTCAACGATGCGGACCGAGTGCTGGTGTGCCCCGTGTACGCTGCGGGTGAACAACCTATCGATCACATTGACCACGAGCGGTTGGCCCAGGAGATCGCCCGACGCGGGCACCGCGGAGCCGTGGTGGTTCTCGACCTAGACGACGCCGTCGCGCAGCTCGCTCGGGAATCCAAGGTAGGGGACTTGGTGATCACGCTAGGAGCTGGCAACGTCAACCAAGTGTGTTCGGGCTTGACCGGCGCTCTCACGGGCCAGGAACACGCATGAGTGTCTCGGGCGTCAGTATGCGCTCGGACGAGGGGCTTGCTCGGCATACATCGCTCCGCGTCGGCGGTACGTGCGCGAAGTGGGCAGTCGTGCATGAGGAGTCCGCGTTGGTGCCGACTCTTTCCGGGTTGCGCAGTGAAGGTCTGAAGATCACGCTGATAGGGCAGGGCACCCGTTTTGTGCCGCGTGATGGTGGCGTATCGGGTGCGGTAGTCCGTTTGGGGACCGGCTACTCGAACATTCATGTACAGGGTAATGACATCCATGTCGGTGCTGCAGTTCCGGTGTGCTTGGTCGCATTGGCTGCGGCAAACGCTGGGCTATCTGGGCTAGAAGCGCTGGCGAATCATGGGGGAAGCATCGGCGCTTCGTTGGCACTCGACACGGGTCCAGAGGGTGGCTGGGACGCGTTGGTGCGCCAAGCGAGTTGGTTTGCACGAGGTGGCGTACGCACCGGGGACATTGAGACGGCTCGTAAGCTGAAGACCCCGTTGTTTCTTGGCGTCACCCTCACGCTAAAACACCGAGATGCCGCAGCGATTGAAAAAGCCATGACCACGGCGTGGAACAAGACCCCCGTGGGCTTGTGGTGGAAGCCTCTGTCGCGAGGGTCGATGCGCAATGCCATCACCCGCGCAAGCCTGCCTGGTGTGCGGGTGCGGGAGCTTCTAATCCCGCAGGACAATCCAGACATGCTGGTGAATCTTGGCGGCGCAACGGCCAAGGAACTGGCATTCTTTGAGCGAATGGTTGTAGACCGCGTCCGTCGCGAACGCGGCATCGATCTGGTCACCCGAATGGTGTGGGCCGGAAGTCACGGAGGTGACGCATGAAGCGTCGTGTTGGTGTGTTGATGGGCGGGTTGTCGTCCGAGCGTCCCATTTCCATGAAGACGGGAACGGCCGTGGCACGGGCCCTTCGTGAGCGTGGTCATGACATCGTGGAGATTGACGTCGGCCGAAACCTGCCCGGCGAGCTGCTCGCGGGTGGTGTAGAGGTGGCCTGGATTGCCCTTCATGGGCGGTTTGGCGAAGACGGCTGTGTCCAAGGGATGCTCGAAGTGATGGGGATTCCGTACACCCATTCGGGTGTGTTGGCGTCGGCTATGGCCATGGATAAAGTGGCGACCAAGCGCGCGTTGATGCACGACCCACGGGTGGTCATGGCCGGTGATGCCGTCATCGAAAAGGGCATGGAGACCCCGAAAGACCTCGTGTTTCCCGTGGTCGTTAAGCCTAATATTGGGGGGTCGACCCTCGGGATGCACTTGGCCAAAGACCAACACGAGCTGTCGATTGCACTCGGGGCAGCTTTCGAGTTGGACCGACGTGTCTTGGTCGAGGAGTTCGTTGCCGGCGAGGAGATCACCGTCACCGTGTTGGATGGCGAAGCCTTTCCCGCTGTGCACATCCAGCCAGACGACGGCTTCTTCGACTTTGCGTCCAAATACACCAAAGGTCGCACCGTCTACACCTGCCCAGCCGAACTTCCGCAGAGTACGCTGTCTGAAGCATCTATCGCCGCCGTCGCTGCCTACGAGACGCTCGGTTGCCGGGGCGTGGCGCGAGCCGACTTCATCGTGCGCGCGGATGGCACTCCGATTTTCTTGGAAATCAACACGATTCCAGGGATGACCGAAACCAGCTTAGTCCCTATGTCTGTGGGCGCGGTAGGGATGTCTTTCGGCGAACTGTGTGAACGTATCCTAAACACAGCCTCTCGTATGCAAGCGGAGCCAGCAGGCACGTTGTAAGGTACCGGCATGTGGCTTCTACTGTCTTCGATAGCGCTGAGTGCGGATGTGGCTTGGTACGCGGATACCGATAGCGATGGTTTTGGTGACGGTGGTGTCTTCATCATTGCTGACCAAGACGCGCTGCCCCTTGGGTATGTCCGGTCCGACACCGACTGCAACGACAATGATGATGATGTCTCTCCGTCTGAACAAGAGTCTTGCAACGGCTTTGATGATGATTGTGACGGTGTCATTGATGGTGAGGCGGTCTGCTCGCTGTGTACTTACGGGATGTTCGAAGACCATCAGTATGCGGTCTGTGGCATTGGTGGAGGTACTGACTTCCGGCGAAATTGGGACTTTGCCAGGGGTTTCTGTACATCCATTCCTTATGATCTCGTCAGCATTACGAGCTCCGAAGAGGATGCGTACGTCCTCGGCCGCGTGCGTGCTGCTGACCCGTCGCGCCAGTACTGGATTGGGCTGACCGACCGCGGCAGTGGAAATGAGGGGAACTTTTCGTGGTCGGACGGATCCGAGTACACGGCGTCTAGCTACGACAACTGGGCAGGCGGTGAGCCCAACAATGCCGGCAATGAAGACTGCGTCACTACCAACTACAACAGCCCCGGAGAGTGGAACGACAACAGCTGCTTCGCGACCGCTCCGTTTGTTTGTGAAGCGGTTGGTGACCCCCGCCTGTGGTGGCCTGACATGGACGGTGACGGCTTCGGGGACATCACCGGCCGAATCATTGAGGCTCACGCACAGCCATTTGGCTACGCAGCGAATGCTGCGGACTGCGACGATGACAACACCCAAGTCCAGCCGGGTGCGGTGGAGTTGTGCAACGGAATCGACGACAACTGCAACGACATCATCGACCGAGACAGCGGCCTGTTCCTGACTGTCTACAGTGACCCTGACGGAGACGGTTTTGGCTCTGGAGACTCGTTTGAGACCTGTGTCCTGACCGAGGGGCTGAGCGCTGTGGGGACGGATTGTGGGGAAGGGGATGCGTCAATCTTCCCGGGCGCTGACGAGTTCTGCAATGGCGCTGACAATGACTGCGATGGCACGCCAGACAACGACGCCTTGGACCGAGACGAATGGTACGCCGACGGAGACGGGGATGGCTACGGCAGTGGAAGGGTCCAATTGGCGTGCGCGCAGCCACCAGGGGCCGTTCTTCTCGATGGCGACTGCGACGATTCCAACCCGGCCCGAACCCCGAACGCGGATGAAGTCTGTGACGGTATCGATAACGACTGCGATGAAATCGCGGACAACGACTCCATCGATTTAGGGACTTGGTTCGTAGACGCAGACGACGATAACTTTGGCGACAGTGAAACAACGGTGTCTGCCTGCGACCAGCCCGATGGCTCCACTGTTGTTGGCGGCGACTGCGACGACGACGACTCGTCGACTTATCCAGGTGCGCCTGAGCTCGAAGACGGTATCGACAACGACTGCGATGGCTTTCCAGAAGACGTGGACCCAGACACCGATACGGATGACCCAGACACCGATACGGGCGACCTCGACACGGATGAGACCGTCACGAGCTCACGCCAGTTCGATCCCGGTCAGCCCGCGTCGGTGGTTCCCTCGGGCTGCTCGTGTTCTGCCGGAACGCGGAACAGACCATGGTGGGCTGCTTTAGGACTTGTCGGGCTACTCGCTGCTGTCCGACGTCGTTCCTTGTACCGGGGCTGACGGACAGCTCTCACCGTCCGCATTGGCGGCGATGAGGGTGTACCAAAACGACATGGCGGGACCGAGTCCGGTGTCGACGAACTCGGTATTAATCGTACGCCCAATCTCGGTGGGTTCTTCGTCTTCTTGCTCGGCGCGAAACACGATGTACCCCAGAGCATCGACAGGTGCTTCCCACGACAGAGTGACCTGAACGGATTGGTCCTGACTCGCTGACACCTCTTCTGGGGCATTCGGACCACTATCGATGCATGATGCGTCTGAACCCAGCGTATCGGCCTCCGTCTCGTCTGCGGTACCGGTGCACCCAACGGCGAGAGCGGCGAGTAGTGAGAGTGTTCGAACAGTCATGCAGTGGCTCCTGTGGTGAGAGTGTACAGCACGCGGATGCTTGGGTGCATGACGCGGTTATGCGCCCCACAGTTGTCCTTTCTAAGGGGCGATGATCTCTCATTGTTCAACGATGAAAGCCTGTCTTTCGATCAATGTGTGAGAAAGGTTGAAACTCCCCCTCGGAACCGGTAGAAAGGACCACCTTCCTCCGGAGCCTCCTGCGCTCTGGACCGCTGTGGCACCCCGCCGCCCTTCCTTCTCACTCCCTTCCCATTGAATACCGTGTCCGTGCTGACTTCCGTCATCCAGCGCTTGCGTGCGCTCGCACCTCACTCGATGACCACTGCTTTGTGGTCGGCGTCTGCTGTGTTGCTGACTGTGGCATTGGGTGGAACTTGGTTTACAAGTCCCCGGGCACTTCTCGTTCAAGAAGTCCGATTTGAAGGAAATCAGCGGGCCTCCGATGTTGCGCTTCGCCATCTCGTAGACGTCCCTAATGGGACTACCCACCTGGGTGTGTCGGATGACGCCGTTGCAGACGGCGCCGAGCAGCACCCGTGGGTCCGGGAAGCGTTCGTGCGTAGGACTTGGCATGGGTTGGTCGTGGTCGTGGATGAGCACCGGCCTGTTGCGCTCGCACAGCTGGGTGAGGAATTGTTCTACGTGGACCAGTTTGGGATAGCCTTTCTTGCGGCACGCTCGGATGACCTCGACTACCCCATCATCGCCGGCCTAGACGCCAATATCAGCGGTTTGCATCCCTCACTCGAGCGGTTGGTATTGCGGGATGCCGTGGCTTTGTTGAGTATGGCCGACGAACGTGGGCTTGTTTCGCTCGACTCTATCAGCGAAGTAGTGTTCACTCCAAGCCGAGGATTTACACTCCACATGCGGCGCGGCAGTGAAGTTCTCTTCGGTTTGTCCGGTCATGATGCCCAACTCGACCGCTTGTCCACGTTGATGGACTCGGGTATCAACCTCTCTACGGCTACTTATGTTGACCTTGCACCCGCTCGTGTCGCCATTGTTCGCCCCATTGCCTCTCTCGGTGAGGGCTGACCTGCCTTCGTCACTCTTCCTCGCTCCCCCCAAATACTTCGACTCGCTCCCTGCGGAGGACCCCCATGATTGAACTCGTTCAAGAAGAAGCCACTAGCGGTGCCAAAATTAAGGTGATTGGTGTCGGTGGTGCCGGCGGCAATGCCGTCAACACCATGATTGCTTCCGGCCTGACCGGCGTAGAGTTCATTGCCATGAACACTGACGGTCAAGACCTCAAGCGCTCCCTCGCTCCCAAGCGCTTCCAGCTCGGTACGCAGCTCACCAAGGGCCTCGGCGCTGGTGCAGACCCCGAGATGGGCCGAGAAGCAGCCTTGGAAGACCGTGACAGAATTGCGGAACTCATCGTCGGTGCTGACATGGTCTTCGTGACCGCAGGCATGGGCGGCGGTACCGGTACCGGTGCAGCTCCTGTGATTGCCCAGGTCGCTCGCGAATGCGGCGCACTGACCGTGGCGGTTGTCACCCGTCCGTTCTTCTTCGAAGGCCGCAAGCGTCGTCGTTTTGCCGACGAAGGAATCGAAGCATTGACCGCGAATGTGGACACGCTCATCACCATCCCGAACCAGCGTCTGGTGACGATGGCCAGTGAGCGCACCACCATGAAGGAAGCCTTCCGCATGGCGGACGAGGTCCTCCTTCAAGCCGTGAAGGGTGTCTCCGACCTCATCAACCACCAAGGCATTGTCAACGTCGACTTCGCCGACGTTCGCACCATCATGGGCGACAAGGGTGTGGCCCTGATGGGCGTGGGTTCGGCTTCTGGCGAGCACAAGACGGTCGAAGCGGCTCAGCGCGCCATCAGCAGCCCGCTGTTGGATGACGTCAGCATCGTCGGTGCGACCTCAGTGATGATCAACATCACCGGAAACAGCAACCTTACGATGTACGAGATGCATGAAGCATCCACGCTTATCCAAGAAGAAGCTCACGAAGACTGTGAAGTCATCTGGGGCTGGGTCGTGGATGAGAGCATGGAAGACGAAGCACGCGTCACCGTCATTGCCACTGGCTTCGACCAGTCGCGTCAGATGCTTCAGCCGCAGTCGGTCGAGCGTCGGGTCAACGAGCGCGTTGTACGCAGCTCCGGTCCGCGTACTCGCCAGCCGCGCGAGCTTCACAGCGGTATCGACCGCATGTACGAAGACTACGATATTCCTACCTTCCTCCGCAGCGCGGATTGAGAAGGTACCGTCGCTCGCCCGGCCACAGGTTGGATGCGAGCTGACGGCCTCCCTTATCGGGAGACGCAGGAGCACGGTCGGTGATGGACTCTCTTCGGAGGGTTGGTTACCGGCCGTCAATCGTTGGGGCGGACGCTGGGTAGTGCCTGCTTTTCATGTTCGTGGCTCGCTCGTCAGACCGGTTTGCCGACGAGGAGTGCGGTGTGCGTCTGGAGTCCAGTCCACAGGTGGTCGAGTAGTGCTCGCACCCGGAATGTACGCTGCATGTCTGGATGCACCAGCAGCCACAGTGCGCTTGCAGCGCCTTCGATGGGCGGACGGAGGCGCAAAAGCTGTGGGTCGGCGTCACCGACGAAGCAAGGTAGAAGTCCTCGACATCCTGCTTCGCAGATCACCCGCGCCATCGATGGCACCGAGTTGACCGTGAGCAAAACCGGTTCGGCGTGGTGTTGGGCTGCGCACCAGCGGGCAGCCGCGAGGGTCACCAGTTCGTCGCCGTACACGGCCCAGGGCAGCTCTGTAGGCTCCGCCCCCGAGACCGGAGCATACGTGGTCCAGGCAATGGCAGCGAC
This sequence comes from Myxococcota bacterium, assembly GCA_047626195.1. GTDB lineage: Bacteria > Myxococcota_A > UBA796 > UBA796 > CAJXTB01. The sequence goes on along the minus strand of JBLHSN010000013.1, from coordinate 1,883 downwards.
TTTGCGTCCCACCAGGTTCTCCGGTGGACTCAGCGTGGGCCGGACGGCAACGTCGGCCTCCTGACGAGACAGATCCAGGAAACGGTCGGTAAAGGCCATCTGCAGTTCTATGGATGGATGTGCGGCGCGGAAAGAGGCGGCAAGGGGTGCGAGCAATCCCAGCAGCGACTCGGGGGCGGTCAGTTTTACAATGCCTTCGGACCGGTCATCGTAGCCCATCACTGTGCGGCGGAAGCTCGCCAGTGCGTTGGATGCGGCTTCAGCGTCGGCGCAGGCGGCGATTCCGGCGTCGGTGAGGCGATAGCGACCTCCATCTCTATGAAACAGCGGCACGCCGAGGTGCTCCTCCAGCTGATTCAGGCGGCGGTACACCGTGGAGTGGTCGACCTTCAGCACGCGGCCTGCTCCTGACAGCGACCCCTGGCGTGCCACCTCTACAAACACCTGTACGTCGTCCCAGCGCATCTGTGCACCCATGCAAAGACAGCTGGCATATCTGTGCGTTGGCACAGTAGCGAGTAGCGCCTACTAATAGGTACAACAGGAGAGACCATTATGAAGGTTGCGATTCGACGTTCCGCCGAGCGAGGTGGCGCGGATCACGGCTGGCTCAACACCCAGCACACGTTTTCCTTTGCGAATTACCACGCCCCAGAGTTCATGGGTTTTGGTCCGCTGCGGGTCATCAACCAGGACCGGGTTGAGTCTGGCCGCGGCTTTGGCACTCACGGGCACCGCAACATGGAGATCATCAGCTACGTCGTGGAGGGAGCGCTCGAGCACCGCGACTCACTCGGCACGGGCTCGGTCATCCGACCCGGTGAAGTTCAGCTGATGAGCGCTGGTACCGGCGTCCGACACAGCGAGATGAATGGGTCCACCCACAACCCGGTTCATTTCTTACAGATCTGGATTGTGCCGGCCGAGGACAACACTGAGCCGCGCTACGAGCAGAAGTTCTTCCCCCCCACCGAAGATGATGGCGTTCGGCTCGTCGCCTCCCACGACGGCCGCGATGGCTCGGTGACCATGGGCCAGAATGCCGACCTGTACCGGGTACTGCTACCCGCCGAAGCGAAGGTCACCCAGTCGGTGTCCCGTCTGCGTAGCTGGGTTCAGGTGGTAACGGGCACGGTAACGGTAAATGGCGTCTTGCTCCAGCCCGGTGATGGCTTGGCAATGGAGGCAGCGGAGGCCGTGGCCTTCATAGTCGGTGACAGCGCGGTGGAAGCCCTGCTGTTCGACCTGCCATGAGGGTCGAGGTCCTCCAAGACGGCGCGGATGCCGGTGACCACGTAGTGCTCGGCCCTGACGCCGAGGTAGCCGTCGTTCACGCCCTTGTGGCGCGCGGAGCCCAGCGGGTGCTGATTGTCGCCATGAGCCGGCACCCTCAGGGGGCTGAGCGTCTGGCTGCTCTTTTGGGCGAGCGCAGTGCGGGCACCTTCCTCACCGAAGTGCCCCAGGTACCTGGGGAGGTGGCCGACGCCGCTGTCGCGATGGCCCGGGACCTGGGGGTAGATTGGGTCATCGCCCACGGCGGCGGCACCGCCATTGGCGTCGCGAAAGCTGTGGCCCTTGTGTCTGATGTGCAGGTCGCTGCGGTTCCCACCACCTACGCCGGCTCTGAGCGCACCGACATCTGGGGCCTGACCCGAGACGGCGTAAAGACCACTGGCCGCAACGCCCGGGTGCGTCCTCGCATCGTCGGCTACGACCCCGCTCTTACCCAGAAGCTACCGCTGAAGCTGTCGCTGCAGAGCCTGCTCAACGCCCTGGCCCACAGCATCGACGCCCTGTTCGACGCCGACGCGACCGAGGCCGGCCACATTGCTGCCTCCGCCAGTCTTTCCGTGCTGTGGCGGGCCATCGCTGCCCTCCAACAG